>JALVDG010000023.1 GCA_027009095.1 Thiotrichaceae bacterium | reverse complement strand
TTACCCGTCGAGAAACTCTTTCCGACTTAATCAGAAGTTCTTTTAAAGAGCGTAGATATTCCTAACCTAATGGTTACTCCCTATAGTGTAGGATATTCACTGATAATTTTATTTCTGAATTATATGCATTCTAAAAATTGCGAAAATTATAACTTGTTGATTTTTTTTAATATTTGTTGAAGTCAACTAAGTTTAAGTGCGATTTCCCTATGTTAAATGTTAGGCAGTCATCCTTTAGAAGGATATTCAATGATATAGTATTAAACCCCCTCTTATATTTACATCCATCAGACTTATTTTAAAAAAGTTTTTTTAAGTAAATTCAAAAAGTGTCACCTAGCTGACATTTCGCCTGCCTACTTTTCTTTAAATTACTCCCTCAACATGACATCGGGAATAAACAGAACTGCCTAAAAGGAAGTAGCCATAAATGAATGAAAATAATGAACAAATTAGTAATTTACTAGAACAATTAGAACCTTTAGCACTGCCGCCTGCTAAATATCCCCCCGCAATCATAGTACGGGATACAGAAAGGGAGCGGCTTGTTAAACGGATTGAAGAAAATGCACAACTTGTTGGTATCGAGCTAAATGATGACCACTGGGAAGTGATTCATTTTTTATTTGATTTTTATATTAATTGCTGTGAACAAAAAGATCCAGGATACCTTGGGCAAAAAACTTATTGGAAATATATCGATTGTCTGCGGGATCCTGATTGTAGGAAGACATTAGATAATGCAAACACAACGGATTGTCGGTATGGAAAAATTAGTGCAAAGGAAGCGATAAAAGCTTATCCCGTTTATCGAATTTTATTAAAAGCCTTTAAACACAAAGGAGGAAAAAAGCATTTGTATAAATTATTTCCTTATGGACCATTGTTTACGATCCACTTATTAGCGCAGTTACCCCGCTTGATTAACGATGTCAATCCACACTACGGAACAGCTTACTAATCATCATTGAGTGAGCTGTACGAATAAAACAAAATTTAAGAGGATAAAATAATGTCAAAAGTAATAGGAATAGATTTAGGAACAACTAACTCATGTGTCGCCATTATGGAAGGCGATGTTGCAAAAGTTATTGAAAATGCCGAGGGCGAACGCACCACGCCTTCTATTGTCGCTTATGCCGATGACGAAGTATTAATTGGTCAACCTGCAAAACGTCAAGCGGTGACAAACCCTGAAAAAACTTTGTTTGCAATCAAGCGTTTGATCGGTCGTCAGTACGATGAAGACGCAGTACAAAAAGATATTGAGTTAGTACCATACAAAATTATTAAAGCAGATAACGGCGATGCTTGGGTTGAGGTCAATGGTAAAAAACTATCACCCGCTGAAGTTTCAGCACGTGTCTTAATGAAGCTCAAAAAAGATGCTGAAGCCTATTTAGGTGAAGAGGTCAAAGAAGCGGTTATTACAGTACCTGCTTATTTTAACGACTCACAACGTCAAGCAACTAAAGATGCGGGCAAAATCGCAGGCTTAGAGGTAAAACGAATTATCAATGAGCCAACTGCCGCAGCATTGGCTTATGGGATTGATAAATCGGGTAAAGAAGAGCAAAAAGTTGTTATTTATGACTTAGGTGGCGGTACGTTTGATGTTTCGATTATTGAAATTGCTGATATTGATGGTGAAAAGCAATTTGAAGTCCTATCCACCAATGGCGATACCTTCTTAGGTGGTGAAGATTTTGATATGCGCCTGATGGATTATCTTGCCGAAACCTTTAAAAAGGAATCAGGCGTGGATATTTATAACGACCCATTAGCCTTGCAACGTCTCAAAGAAGCGGCAGAAAAAGCCAAGGTGGAATTATCTGCAACACAACAAACTGAAGTAAATTTACCTTATATCACCGCTGATGCCTCAGGACCAAAACACTTAAATGTGAAAGTGACGCGTGCCAAACTGGAGTCTTTAGTTGAAGATTTAGTGGAGCGAACCATCAAGCCCTGTGAATTGGCACTAAAGGATGCAGGCTTATCGGCATCGGATATTGACGATGTGATTTTAGTCGGTGGTCAAAGCCGTATGCCGAAAGTTCAGGATACCGTGCAATCGTTCTTTAATAAAGAGCCTCGCAAAGATGTGAACCCTGATGAAGCCGTCGCAATGGGAGCCGCCATTCAGGCAGCGGTACTCGCGGGTGATGTCAATGATGTGTTATTGCTTGATGTGACCCCGCTGTCATTAGGCATTGAAACAATGGGCGGTGTGATGACAAAGTTAATCGCCAAGAATACAACGATTCCGACGAAAGCATCGGAAGTGTTCTCAACTGCAGAAGATAATCAATCAGCAGTTACCGTACATGTGTTACAAGGTGAGCGTGAACTAGCAGCAGATAATAAATCACTCGGTCAATTTAATTTATCCGATATACCACCTGCACCACGTGGTACACCACAAATTGAAGTAACCTTTGATATTGATGCCAATGGTATTTTAAAAGTATCGGCAAAAGATAAAGTCACTGGTAAAGAGCAAGCGATTGAAATTAAAGCCTCCAGTGGCTTGTCCGATGCTGAAGTAGAGCAAATGGTAAAAGATGCAGAAGCTCATGCAGAAGAGGATCGCAAACAACGTGAATTAATTGATACACGTAACCAAGCAGATCAGTTAGTCCATCTTGCACAGAAATCTTTAAAAGAAGCCACTACTGCATCTGATGCCGATAAAAAAGAATTGCAAAATGCAATAGATGTTGTTCTAGAGGCAATGAAAGGCACAGAAAAAGAAGCCATTGATAAAGCAATGGAAGCTTTACAAGCAGCCTCTAGTAAATTTATGCAAGCAAGCACCGGTTCGGCAAATGCCAATGCCTCGGCGCAATCAGCAAGCAAAGATGACGATGATGTTGTCGATGCAGAGTTTGAAGAAGTGAAGTAAGCCAACTAAGAGGCGTTGGTTATAACGTCTCTTATGATAATTAAAAAGTAACTACTCAGTATAAATGAGCACTCTTAACGCAGAAATCGAGCAAAATAGAGTTCAAGCTGAGTAGTTACATTAAAAAAATATTGAAAATAATTGATACACGGAGATTTATTATGAAAAACACAATCCAAAAAGCTATTCTATTAAGTGGTTTAGTCAGTGCAACACTAGCTATTAGCCCAACAGTACTTGCTGACGCAAGCAACACAAGCAATGCAACAAAAACAGCGACAGGTACAACAGCCCCCGCAAAAAAATCAGCGGACGAGATAAAACAAGATAAGGTCAATAAAGCAGCGATTAAAGCCCATGAAAAATCACAAAATGATTTATTAAAACATATCGACAAGGGCGTTGCCGAAGGTTTTAGCAATGTCTCAAAGGCAGTAAAATTAATTGCAGAAAAGAAAGAAAAAGAAGCGATTAAATTATTGCAAGATGCTACAGGAAAGTTTGATATTGCCATAGCGGCAAAGCCTGAGATAGCGCTTATTCCGATTGACGCAAAAGTTGTGGTACATGAGTTAACAACAACACCAGCAGCCATTAAAGCTCAAGTTGCGCTAGCAAACGGTTTTTTAAAGGACTCTAAAGTACAAGCTGCAAGAGCTGTTTTATTGCCACTTAGAGATGATATTGAGTCACATAGTGTCTTTTTACCAATGAGAACCTATCCTGACGCGATTAAACTTGCCACAAAGATGCTGGTTGATGGCAAAAAAGAAGCGGCACTTGCGACTATTTCGACCGCTTTTTCAACTATCGTTGAGAAAACGGCAATAACACCACTATCCTTGATTCGTGTGGCGGCAATTACGCAATCAGCCTCTTTAGTTGACAAGGAAAAAGAGAAAGATAAAGCATTAATCCTCTTAGGGGCTGCTGAAGAACAGCTGAAAATAGCAACCGCTTTAGGCTATACCAGCGAACATTCGGACTTATACAAAGATTTAAGTACGCAGATTGCCGCATTGAAAAAAGAAATTACAGGGGGGAATGTGGTCGAGCGTTTATATAAAAAGTTACGTGACTCAATTGCTAGCTTGATGAAGAAAAATGCCGAGGAAAAAGAGAGCACAAAAATAAAGGATGAAACAAAAAAAGAGAGCACAAAAATAAAAGATGAAACAAAAAAAGATGAAACAAAGTAAATTAATTAGATGAAAATATAAAATATAAGCTATGCTCTTAAGCACTCCGTTATGCAATACGAGGATCTCTATTGCATAACGGAGTTTTTTATTTTTAAGGAAGACAATATGTCAAAAATACAACGTGAAAATATCCTCTATATGCTACTTAGCATTATTCTTGTTCTCGGGGGCTATGTTTTTCTACGATATGCCTACCATGTGGCTGAAACAGTGCCTTTCTCACAAGAAATTGTATTAATTGTTTTAGGTACGATAGTGACTGTTTTTATTACTGCTATGTTACTTAACAAGCAAACTGAAGTTGAGTTAAAAAAAGAAGAAAATATAAAGTTTATTGACCTAAAAACAGGTATTTATATTCAGTTGATAGAACATTTAGAAGACATTATCCTAGATGGTAATGTTGATCAAAAAGATAGAATTAAACTTCGCATATTAGCTCACAAACTCGCTATTGTTGCCTCACATGAGGTATTAGAACAATTTGAACGCTTTATAGAAAAGTTTACTAAAATAGCCAGTGATTCTATTGTGAAAAAGGCAGAGATTGATGTTTTAATGGGAGAGTTAGCTAAATTATCTATTTTTATTCGACAAGACTTAATTGGAGACCTTGATTCGCGACGCAATATAGATCAACAAAAATTAGCCAAACAAATTATAGATAACTCTGATGCACTTCAATAATTATCTTGAGAGCTTCTTAGATTAAATCATTCATATCTTAGGTCATACCGTGATACCAAAAGATCCCTTAATAAAAAAAAGCCTTCCTGTTAGTAGTAAGCTCGTACAAAGATCACATTTATTCTCTGCATTACCTGAGAATCTGCTACAGGAAATGACGCAACATTTTCGTGTAGAGCGGTGGAATAAAAAAAGCTATATTGATCATGAAACCTTACAACATCGCTTCTACCTTCTTATTGAAGGGCGTATTGAAGTCATGCGAACCAACCCCGATACAGGGCGTAGCATTACCTTAGATTTACTTTATCCTGGTGATGGTTTTGATCTTATTACTCTGCTAGATGGTCAAATACATGAGGTGTTTTTCTCCCCAGTAGATAATTTAACAGTTTTTTCTGTCCCTATTAATAAAATGCGCGAATGGATCTGGACTTACCCCGAATTAAATCGTCAATTTATGCCTTATTTGGCACAGAAAATGCGTGAGCAAGAAAACAAAACCACCGACCTTGCCTTATACGATACCGTGACACGCTTAAGCCGCCTGATTTTACAAAGTCTCAATAAAATAAAATCATATCGTGGGCTTGCTCAAGATGCCCACAAACAACATCTTATTACAGGGCTTTCAGACGAGCTACTCGCACGCCTAACGGGTTCTGTACGGCAAGTAATAAATAAGCATCTGCAATACTGGAAAAAACAGGGCACTATTGATAAGAAACGCAATGAAATCATTATTAATGATCTGCAAAAAATCATAGATGATGCCGATTATACTGTGAGTAAATTTAAGAAAACTTAGTAACTGATGTTACACAAATGAAAAAAATATTCATATTTTTTCCTCCGCCCGATGCGTTAGCGAGGCGGAGCCAAAATTCCCATTCTAACCGCGCCGAGCATTTGCCCTAAAGAATGGACTAGCAGTGAAAGCTGTTTGAG
>JALVDG010000022.1 GCA_027009095.1 Thiotrichaceae bacterium | reverse complement strand
TGCTTCGGTAATAAAATCGCGCCAATTTTCTTTAATACCATGGAAGATGCAGGTGCATTGCCCATAGAAATGGATGTTAGCCAGATGGCAATGGGTGATGTGGTTGATGTTTATCCGTATGAGGGGGTGGTCAAGCGTCATAATAGTGATGAAGTTGTGTCTACTTTTGAGCTAAGACCGAATGTAATTCTTGATGAGGTACGTGCAAATGGACGTATCCCGCTGATTATTGGCCGTGGTTTAACCGCGCGTGCGCGTGAAGCCTTAGGCTTGGGTGCGACTGATTTATTCCGCACTCCCATTGCCCCCGAAGACACAGGTAAAGGTTACACCCTAGCACAAAAAATGGTCGGCAAAGCCTGTGGTGTTGCAGGTGTGCGTGCGGGTATGTATTGCGAGCCTAAAATGACCACGGTTGGCTCTCAAGATACCACAGGGCCAATGACTCGTGATGAGCTAAAAGACCTTGCTTGCTTAGGTTTCTCGGCAGACTTAACCATGCAGTCATTTTGCCATACCGCCGCTTATCCTAAGCCGATTGATGTCAAAACACATCATAATCTACCTGACTTTATTATGACTCGTGGTGGTGTCTCACTGCGCCCTGGTGATGGTGTCATCCATTCGTGGTTAAACCGTATGTTATTACCTGATACCGTGGGTACGGGTGGAGACTCGCATACACGTTTCCCAATTGGAATCTCTTTTCCTGCGGGTTCGGGTTTAGTTGCTTTTGGCGCAGCCACAGGGGTCATGCCATTGGATATGCCCGAGTCGGTCTTAGTACGTTTTAAAGGTGAAATGCAAGCTGGGATTACGCTGCGGGATTTAGTCAATGCGATTCCTTATGCGGCAATACAAGCAGGATTATTAACGGTTGAGAAAGAAGGTAAGAAAAATGTCTTCTCTGGACGTATTATCGAAATTGAAGGTTTGCCTGATCTCAAAGTAGAGCAAGCATTTGAACTATCAGATTCTTCTGCGGAGCGTTCAGCTTCTGCCTGTACCGTTAAACTCAATAAAGAACCGATTATTGAATATCTTACTTCCAATATCACCATGTTAAAGTGGATGTTATCAGAAGGCTATGGCGACCCTCGCACGATTCAACGTCGCATTGACGATATGCAAGCATGGATAGCACAACCTGATCTCATGGAAGCAGATGCCGATGCTGAGTATGCAGAAATCATCGAAATTAATTTGAATGAAATTAAAGAGCCACTGCTTGCTTGCCCTAATGATCCTGATGATGTGAAACCACTCTCTGAAGTAGCTGGTGTCGAAGTGCAAGAAGTATTTATTGGCTCGTGTATGACCAATATTGGACACTTCCGAGCTGCGGGTAAGTTACTGGAAAAAACCAAAGGTGCAGTACCAACTCGTTTATGGATAGTGCCACCGACTAAAATGGACGAAGCGCAACTCACTAAAGAAGGTTATTACAGTATTTTTGGTACCGCAGGTGCACGCACCGAAATGCCAGGATGCTCGCTATGTATGGGAAACCAAGCACGTATTGCACCGAATAGTACCTGTGTATCAACCTCAACGCGTAACTTCCCGAACCGTTTAGGGGATGGTGCAGATGTGTATTTAGCTTCTGCCGAATTATCTGCGGTTGCCTCTATATTAGGCAAAATTCCAACTGTTGAAGAGTATATGGAGTATGCGGCTGACTTAGATTTAATGGCAGATGATGTGTATCGCTATTTAAATTTTAATGAGATCGAAAGTTATCAGAAAGCAGCGGATGGTGTGATACCGATTACTGCGGTATAGGTTTTTACGTTTTAAAAAAGCCCCGTTTATGCGGGACTTTTTTATGGGTGAGAGTTAGAGTGATGTTTTATGGAACCATTTGATTACCAACTCTTTGCCCAATAGCTCCCCCTATAGCAGAGCCAATTAAGGCGTTATTCCCTGTTTTATTTGCAATAACCGCCCCTGCAACAGAGCCTATCGTAGAGCAGGCAGATAAAAGCGATAGACTACAGGCAAGAAAAATGCCCAGACTAATATTGTTCATGTATAACCCCAATTTATTTTGTAACCACTCAGCTTGCACTCTATTTTGTCCGATTTCTGCGTTAAAAGTGCTCATTTATACTGATAAACTCCGCCCTTTTGTCTTGAGCTCGAACAAAATAGAGCACAATCTAAGCAGTTACTTTATTTTTATATAAAATCTAAGGGCTATAAAAACAAGCAATATAGCCCAGTAAATAATTATATCACAAGTATTCGTTTGATTTTTTACAGGGAGTTATTTTGTACAAATTCTTTAGTCATCTATTTTTCAAGAACTTTTACCAAATCAATCAGCAAACGTGATACCTCACCTGTCATTAGTGAAAATTCAATATCAATATGTTCTTCATGTGATTGAGGATCTTCTTCATCTAACTTTTCTGCCAACACGTCAAGAAACTTTACTTTCTTAATTTGAAAGTCTTCTGTCAGCACAAAGCCAATTTTATCATCCCACTCTAGTGCCAATTTAGTAGCTAGTTTACCTGTTTCTAAATTGCTATGAATTTCATCTGCGGTAAGCTCATGCTTTCTAAAGGTCGCAACACTTTTATCTTCATCTTGACTTTTAAGCTCACACTCATTACCTAGTACAAAAGGAACAGGTGCTTTCTCTTCTTTGAGCCAGCTTGTCATTGCTAGAGTTGCAGGTACTTCTGTTTCGGGTAGTGCGATAGGAAGGCTACCAATCGACTCGCGTAATAACTCGGTTAATGCTTCTGCTCGTGTTGGTGAACTAGTGTTAACCACCACCCATTGCCCGCGCGGATCTATCCAAGCATCAAATTTTTGTGTGCGAGCAAATGCACGTGGCAGTAACTCAAATTCAATTTCCTCACGTAAATCTTTCTTTTCACTATTACTTACTTTACGGTTTTCATTATTTTGAATGGTTTCTACTCTTTCTTCTAGCTCTTCTTTTATAACGGAGCTAGGAAGAATTTTCTCTTGGCGTGCCATTGTTATTAAAATATAACCATTCGTTGCATGGGTAAGTGATTCACTATGCTTTCCTAGCGGTGAAACCCAACCAGAGCTTTCACGTTGACCCGCAGAACAAGGAGCAAATAGCTTTTTACTTAATTCTTTGTGTAGCTCTTCTGCCGAAAGAGTGAACTCACCATTTAGTTTGAATAGATAAAGATTTTTAAACCACATTATTTTTGGAATCCTTTGTTGGGTTATTGTGTTATCAGATAGTTGGGAATAAATAGAGGGGCGTGGATTATGCTACAAAGTATCCGTTCTTGTGAAGGATAAAAAATAATAACCAGAGCTGTTACTGATTATACTGAATAGTTATTAACAAAAAGGAATAAATTATTACATTTCCCGTTTTATTAAAAAATTATCTCTATAGTAGAGTCGATGGAGATTACAAAACCGACCCTACTAAAGATGTCGAGAAATAATTCCTTCAACAGGACAAGATAGCTAATATTTAGCGCATATCAGCAAAGGTATCACATTTTGATACTTTTCCTGTTAGGATACCAACCTGAAACCAGTGGGCACGTTGCTTAGAAGAGCCGTGGGTGAAAGCAGATGTATTAACCCCCATTCCCGCACGTCTTTGCATATGATCATCGCCAATAAGATAGGCAGCGTTAATTGCTTCTTCTATATCTCCGTCTTCTAGAAGATGTAACTTTTTCTCGGTATGGTGTCCCCAAATACCTGCATAACAATCTGCTTGTAATTCTAAACGTACTGAGAGTTTATTTGCTTGACGGCTACTCATGCGTTGTTGCATACGAGTGACACGATCTGAGATGCCTTGAAGGCTTTGAATATGATGACCAAGCTCGTGTGCTATTACATAAGCCTTAGCAAAGTCGCCTTTTGCTCCCATACGATTTAACTCAGAGAAAAAGCTAGGATCAATATAAATTTTATTATCACCAGGACAGTAAAAAGGTCCCGTTGCAGAAGAAGTAATGCCACAAGCAGATTGTACTCTGCCCTCAAACATCACTAATTTAGGCTGTTGATAACGAGCATTAGAGCGAGCAAAAATATCCCCCCAAACTTCTTCTGATGTCTGTAAAATGACACCAATAAATTCTTTGACTTCATCTGGCGTTCCATTTGCGGAGCTTTGACTAGGTGCTTGGCTTTGTGGCGTATTACCACTAAAATCGAGCAAATTTTGTCCTTGTCCAAAAAAGAGAAAAAGGAGCAAAATAATAAAAAAACCGATCCCCCCAAAACTACTCTTACGTCTAAAACTACCGCCACGTCCTCGACGGTCTTCTATATTTGTACTTTGTTTTCTTCCTTTCCAGCGCATAATTTAAGTCTAATCCATGATAAATAGTTGTAACGGTTCTTATGATACCCACGATTGAATACTATTGATAGCCCTCTCACTTTGTGCATTTTTATTACAGACTAAAGAGTTTATTTATTTGATTAATGGCAAATAAATAATTTCTATCACTATTTGTCCATTAAATTTACAGGTGTAAGCTGTTTTTTAGCTGATAAACGCTTATCTCTATGGTAGGGTTAGAGAAAATAATAACATATCTCACTAGGGATAGGATTATATTGCTTATTAATTACTCATGATAGAAGGAACTTGCGATGCTGGAGAACCAAGGAAGTATCTCTATAGAGGATGCCATAAAATCTGCTGATGAAGCGCTAGATAATTTATCTGAAGAAGTATCTAAAGCAGTTAGTTTAAAGCAAGAAAAAACTAGAACATCAGAGCGAATATCAAATAAAGAGCTAGATGCTATTCAACTTTATTTGAAAGAAATAGAATATTCAAAATTGCTTACTCCTGAAGAAGAGATTCATTATGGACGATTAGCCCGCGAAGGAGACGAAGAAGGGCGTACTAAAATGATCGTGTGTAATTTGCGTTTAGTCGTAAAAATATCGCGACGTTATATGAATCGGGGTTTAGCTTTACCTGATTTGATTGAGGAAGGTAATCTGGGCTTAATTCACGCAGTTGAAAAATTTGACCCTGAACGTGGTTTTCGTTTTTCTACCTACGCAACTTGGTGGATACGTCAGAACATCGAAAGAGCATTAATGAATCAAACACGTACCATTCGTTTACCTATTCACATTAACAAAGAGCTAAATGCTTATTTACGTAAATCACGCGAGTTAATGCAAATAAATGGTGATGAGCCAACAGTAGCAGAAGTAGCAAAAGCATTAGGCAAACCAGTAGAAAGAATGCGTAAACTACTAAAGTTTAATGAGCGTACAGGATCGTTGGATGTTACAGTTGGTAAAGACAGTGACAGCCCTCTTGTGAACTTTGTTTCTGAACAATCAACTCCAGAGCCAGATGATGTTATTAGAGGGGAAGATATTAATAATTCAGTTGAAAACTGGCTTTATCAGTTAGAACCAAAACAACAAGAAGTAATCGTACGTCGCTTTGGATTACATGGGCATGACAATGCAACCTTAGAGCAGGTAGGAAAAGAGCTAAACTTAACGCGAGAACGTGTAAGACAAATTCAAATGGAAGCTCTTAAAAGATTGCGTAGAATTATGGAAAACGAAGGCTTATCGGGAGATAGCTTTCTCGTCTCATAATTAGTAATACATCAACCATATGTGATTCTTTTGTGTAGCACACTCAATTATAACCTTTAAGTTGCCTGTGCGGCAGTGAACGATTTAACCGAGAATTTTTGGTCATTAGAAATTTTCTAAGCTGCCTGTGCGGCAGTGAACAAATCCATATT
>JALVDG010000021.1 GCA_027009095.1 Thiotrichaceae bacterium | reverse complement strand
CGAGTTTTACCTGGTATGGAAGCCGCTTTTATTGATATAGGTATGGCTAAACCAGCCTTTTTACATGCCTCTGATCTATCCTTTTCCCCTGATACTGCTTTTAATAGCGATACCGATGAAAAAGCACCGAGCCCTCCTTCAATCTCTAAATTATTATATGAAGGCAAACAGGTGCTTGTTCAAGTTATTAAAGACCCATTAGGAACAAAGGGTGCACGTTTAACAACCTATGTGACAATACCTTCTCGCTATCTAGTGCTGATGCCAAATGCTAAGACAGTTGGTATATCAGGAAAAATAGAAAGTAACGAAGAGCGGACACGTTTAAAAAGCATTGTGGAGAATATGAATGAGGAAATGTCATTAAAACACGGCTATATTATTCGCACTGCGGCAGAAGGTGTTAGAGAAGAGTTATTACGCAAAGACATAGAGTTTTTAAGCAAACTATGGATTAGTATTGGCGAAATGGCAGAATCTGCACCAAAAGGCTCAATTGTTTATTCTGATCTGCCTCTTGTAAAACGCATCTTAAGAGATGTTCCAGACGATGAAATCACCAGTGTTAGGGTTGACTCGCGCGAGACAGCACTATCAATTATTTCTTTTTGTGATAAATACGTCACAGAACTCGATGGTTTAGTATCACATTATCCAGGTGAGCGTCCCATTTTTGACCTCTATGGTGTTGAAGATGAAATTCAAAAAGCACTAAAGCGTCAAGTGCAACTAAAATCAGGTGGATATTTAATTATCGATCAGACAGAAGCAATGACGACGATAGATGTGAATACAGGAGGCTTTGTAGGACATCGCAATTTAGAAGAAACAACTTTTAAGACAAATCTCGAGGCTGCGCAAGCGATTGCTCGACAACTACGATTGCGTAATTTAGGCGGTATTATTATTCTCGACTTTATTGATATGAAGGACGAGGAGCATAAAAAACTAGTGTTAGAGGCTTTGACAAAAGCTTTAGCTAGAGACTCGACAAAAACAAGCATTAGTACCGTATCATCTTTGGGCTTAGTTGAAATGACACGCAAACGCACCAGTGAAAGTTTAGAGCATATTCTATGTGAATCTTGCCCAACTTGTCATGGGCGCGGTTATGTGAAAACGGCATCGACCGTGTGTTACGAAATATTTCGTGAAATACTGCGAGAATCTCGTCAATTTGATGCAAAAAAATTATTGGTTTTAGCCGCGCAAGATGTTGTGGACTTATTTTTAGACGAAGAATCCGAAAGTCTTGCCGAACTACAAGAATTTATCAATATCCCCATTCGTTTTCAGGTTGAAAGTTTGTACACTCAAGAGCAATTTGATGTAGTTTTAATGTAGTTTTAAATTAAGCACCCACAACCCATTATATCGTTATTTTAGAGGAAAGAAGTGTCAAAAATCGCAGCAATACAAATGGCATCAGGGCCAATAGTACAAGGTAATTTAATGGAAGCCGCACGCTTAATAAAAAAAGCAGCAGATAAGGGAGCAGACCTTATTGTGCTTCCTGAAAGTTTTGCCATTATGGCGAAGACAGAAGAAGAGCGGGTTGAAATTGCAGAAGAGGAAGGTGAAGGGGGGTTTATACAAGACGTATTGAGACAATTGGCGAAGAGTTTAGGTGTGTGGATAGTATCAGGTACAATACCGCTAAAAACAGATGACCCTAAAAAATCAACCGCATCATCACTAATGTATGATAATAATGGTAAGCAAGTTGCTCGCTATGACAAAATTCATCTTTTTGATGTTGTGCTTGATGGTAGTGGTAATGATGAAGTTTATAATGAAAGCGCAACAACAGTAAAAGGTAGTGATATAGTGGTTGTCGATACGCCTTTTGGCAAAATAGGTCTATCTGTTTGTTATGATTTACGTTTTCCTAAATTATATTGTGCAATGGTAGAAAAAGGTGCAGAAATATTTTTAATACCCTCAGCTTTTACCGATGAGACAGGTAAAGCTCACTGGCAACCTTTACTACGCGCGCGCGCGATAGAGAATCTTGCCTATGTCATTGCACCTGCTCAAGGTGGCTATCATGTAAATGGTAGAACAACACATGGTAATAGCATGGTCATTGACTACTGGGGACGAATCATTGATTCAGGCAAAAGAGGCTCTGATGTGATTATGATTGATATTGATTTAGAGGCACAAAAGAAAGCCCGTAAAAACTTCCCCGTTTTAAAGCATCGTAAGCTGTAACAATTTAATATATGTTCCTTTTAGGGAGTAGTAACTGATGTTATGCAGTCTTGTCACTTAAAATCAGCCATCCCTTAGACTTTGATTGATATAAAAAGAGTGAAAGATTTATCTTTTCTCATGCCGATAGGCAAGGCGGATGTTTACTCAGTCGTTTTGCTTATCAGAATCGGTGGTATAACTTTGGGCGAGGCAAAAGATTAAATGAGATTTATCGAATCCTATGCTTTAGTAAAGTAAGTTGTAGCCCTTGTAAGAAAGAGAGCAAAAGCATCTAAACTATAGATGCTCACTTATTAAACTTCACCTTGATGACTGAAAAGCTGAAGCTTTCACTCCTACTATCAACTGAAATTACTTGTTAGCTAACTAGGTATTTTTAGCTTGTTTTTTAAGGCACCCTTTATAATGATGATTTCATTGTTTTTTTGTCTGTTTTTGGATGCCTGTTCATTACTTTCTCTGTTTGGTGTTAATATTTGGGGAATAACTCTATTTATACTTTCATGTCCGATTATAAGGAATGCTGTTTGTGTTTCCTTTGCTTTTTGATAAATATTACTCAGTTTTGAGTTCAATAAACGCTGAAATAAGTCAGCATAGGATTCCCCATCTGGGTACTTTGTACTCCATTTTTTTATTTTTCTTTCTTCAAAAAAGGAGTGATTTTTAATATCTGATTTCAATTTTCCTTCAAAAGAACCAAAACTCATCTCTTTCATTTCATTGATGGTGTAAACATCTTCTTTTTTTATTTTTAAGTATTTATTTACTATATTGAAAGATTCTTGCACTCGTTTCATTGGACTTAAAGCGACAATATATTTTTCTTCGACTTTTGACAAATATCTCCCCAATAACTGCATTTGAGCTATTCCTTCAGGAGATAGTTTTAAATTATTTGATTGTCCTTGGATTTTTTTTATCTTATTCCATTCAGTAAGACCATGTCTAGCGATATAAATATCATTTTTGTTCATAACTTATATGTCTATTTTATAATTTTCAACATTACTACTCTTCTATACACAACAATTTTTCATAATGTATTCTAAGTAATTGATTATCTGTTCAGAAGAAAATAACACAGCAAGCAAAATCAATTATTTAGATTATAAAAAATATTTGTCTTGCATAGCGATTACTACCGCACGGTGTTTTCTTTTGAAGCTAACAATAAATTATTTATCCGAAAAACGATATGAAAATTTTCACTGATATTTTAGGGCAATCGCACTTAAATTAGTGGCTTGCAAAATCAACTACTTACAATTCACATAATTTTAAAATTCGTGAATTATATTTATTCGCAAAATTGCGAACCTTGTAACTTGCTGATTTTAAAATGTTCATTAAAGTCAACTAAATTTAAGTGCGATTGCCCTATAATATAAAGCGTTGTCAATTTTATTTTTTTAGATAAAAGGTATAATGCCTACCTTTGCTCTGGATTTACGTTCCAGATCGCATAGAGGAAATAATATGTCTAATCCAACAATGCCCATTGTCGTATGTGCGCTTTATAAATTTGTCACGCTTGATAATCATACCGAAATTCAACAGCCTTTATTGTCTGTTATGAAGGCTAATAATGTACGTGGTACATTAATTCTGGCACATGAAGGTATTAATGGCACGGTTGCAGGTACACGAGAATCAATCGATGCGTTACTAGCATGGTTGCGAAGTGATCTCCGTTTAGCCGATATTGATACGAAAGAATCTTATACCGACGTTTATCCTTTCAAGCGTACTAAAGTTAAACTCAAAAAAGAAATCGTCACGATGCGTGTTGAGGGTGTTGATCCGCTTAGTGTTGTTGGCACTTACTGCACCCCTGAAGAATGGAACGAATTATTGGATGACCCTGAAGTTTTACTAGTCGATACACGTAACCATTATGAATATCAAGTTGGTACATTCAAAAATGCAGTAAACCCTGGAATCGCATCCTTTAGTGAGTTCCCCCAGTATATCGCCGATAATTTTGATAAAAATAAACATAAAAAAATAGCGATGTTTTGTACAGGTGGTATTCGCTGTGAAAAATCAACTGCTTATGTAAAAGAATTAGGCTTTGAAGAGGTTTATCATTTAAAAGGAGGCATTCTTAAATACTTAGAAGAAATGCCAATCGATAAATCACGTTGGGAAGGTGAATGCTTTGTTTTTGACGATCGCATTACGGTGGATCATCATTTACAGAAAGGAAAATATGATCAGTGCCATGCCTGTCGCATGCCCATTACTGAAGAGGAAAAGCTCAGTGAGCATTATGTAAAAGGAGTGAGTTGCCATCACTGTATCGATAAATATACCGATGAGCAAAAAGCACGATTTGCCGAACGTGAAAAGCAAATAGAGTTAGCTAAAAAACGCGGTGAAACACATATTGGCGGGGATGTTGTAAAGTACATAGCCGCTAATCGTGAAGCAAAGTTAAAACAAAAAAATAAACAGCGAGCTTCTTAAATCATCATGTTAGACAATATCCGTATTGTTATGGTGCGTACCTTTCATGCGGGAAATATTGGTTCAGCAGCCCGTTCGATGAAAACAATGGGGCTGAGCCAGTTGTATTTAGTAAAGCCGCGAGACTTTCCCTCTGATGACGCGATTAAGATGGCGGCAGGTGCAACAAGTGCAGTGGAGCAAGCAATAGTTGTCGATAGCTTATACGAGGCAGTGAAAGACTGCTCATTAGTCATTGCCAGTACCGCAAGAATACGGGGGGATGATTTACCTGAGCTACAGCCCGAAAAAATGGCACAAGCATTAAATATAGCTGCTAAAAAATCACCAGTTGCACTTATTTTTGGTCCTGAACGCATGGGCTTACATAATGATGATTTAGTCTTAGCTAATTATCGCGTCACCATTCCAACCAATCCAGACTATAGCTCTTTAAATATTGCAATGGCAGTACAAACATTGAGTTATGAAATTTATAAACAGTATTTAGCGGATAATTTTGCTAATAAAAATAAAAAAAGCTTTGAAAGAGACTTACCTTCAGCAGATGAATTTTCTCGTTTTTTCAAACAACTTGAAGAAATACTCAATGACACAGGGTTTATTATAAAAAATCACCCAGGAAAGGCAATGCAACGCTTTCGTAATTTATTTTTACGTGCCGAGTTAGATTCTCAAGAAATGGGCATGCTAAGAGGAGCATTAGCATCGGTACAGCGTTTAATAAAGAACATGCATACACATTCTTAATAAGCCACAATTACGAGTACTCCAACCACGTTATACTGGTTATATTAACGGATATAGCGAGTCAGAAAGCGGTTAGCCACTAGGCGCACTTTGCAGTGAATGGTTATTCCCTCACAAAAAGTGCAACAATGTGGATGACCGCTTTCTGGCTTGCCCTGCGGGAGCAATTCAAAGCATCCAATACGGCGTGTGTGTCGGGCATGGCACAGAACTAGAGAGGTGAAAGTCCTCTTACCAAGTATTCGTGGAGCTGAAGCAATAGGTCAGAGCCAAAAAGATAGGGCAATCGCACTAAAAATATCTTGAAATTAT
>JALVDG010000020.1 GCA_027009095.1 Thiotrichaceae bacterium | reverse complement strand
TGGACGGGCTAGTGGTTTGTGTGCAAATCTGATATTTATAATACCTCCTCCCATGCACAAGAAGGCTAGAAAATGAATTTATTGTGGAAAGCAGGATTTTTAAATGTAGGGATACCTTTTTCTAAATACTTATAACTATATGAATATAAATAAATTATCCCGAATTCAAAAGCAGTTTATTCTATTGGTGGTAGATATTATTTGCTTGTTTTTCGCTGTTTGGCTTGGTTTTTCTCTGCGTTTAGGAAATATGTATCCGCTGAATGTTGAGTTTCTAAAGATCCTGCTTATAGCAAGTATTATTACTGTGCCGATTTTTATTTATCTTGGTTTGTATAAAGCCGTTATTCGCTATGTAGGTACAAAAGCACTGTGGTCTGTCTTTCAGGCGGTGGGAATATCTGTTGTTTTATGGGGATTAATAGCAATATATCTTGATTTCGGTATGCTAAAAACAGTTCCCGTGATCGCGGGTGTTATTTTGTTGATATTTGTAGGAGGAGGACGGATTATAGCAAGAGATCTATTTTCAAGAAAAACGAGAAAATTCAATGAGATAAATCATAAAAAAAATATATTAATATATGGAGCTGGGAAGGCAGGGGTACAATTAGCTAAGGTGTTTGAGTTTGATGCGAGTGTACGAGTTAAAGGCTTTATTGATGATGATAAAAATTTACACGGACGGTATGTTCTTGGTTTGAGGGTGTACAAATTTTCTGATGCAGTAGACAATTTCAATTTATTAGAAAAGGAATCTAAAAAAATAAATGAAATACTATTAGCAATGCCCTCTATATCACGTGTAAGGCGTTCTGAAATTCTTGCTAAGCTAGAAGTTTTTCCAATTAAGATTAGGGTGTTATCAGGAATAACTGAGTTAGCCCAAGGGAAAATAAACGCAGATTCAATTAGAGAGATTAATATTTCAGATCTGCTCGGACGTGAAGCTGTAAGTCCAATTCAATCTTTGTTGAATGTTAATATAAAAAATAAAGCAGTGTTAGTAACAGGTGCAGGGGGATCAATAGGTTCTGAGCTATGCCGACAAATTATAAACCTTACTCCTTCAGTCTTAGTGTTATATGAGCAATCCGAGCCAGCACTATACGAAATAGAAAAAGAACTTCTGAATCTTCAAGAAAGTATGAATATTCAAATAAATATAGTGCCAGTGCTAGGTAGTGTTGTAGATCAAAAACGGGTAGAGCGAGCGTGTAGAACGTTTAAAATACAGACGATTTATCATGCAGCTGCCTACAAGCATGTGCCAATGGTTGAGAAAAATATTAGTGAAGGAGTTAGAAATAATATATTTGGAACGTTTAACTGTGCTCAAGCTGCAATAAATACAAAGGTAGAAACCTTTGTTTTAATATCTACCGATAAAGCAGTTAGACCGACGAATACAATGGGAGCAACCAAGCGTTTCGCAGAGCTTATACTGCAAGGTCTATCCCAACCGGATAAACAACAAAATACCCGCTTCACAATGGTTCGTTTTGGTAATGTTTTAGGATCATCAGGTTCTGTCATTCCTCTATTTAAAGAGCAAATTGAAAAAGGCAGAAAGGTAACAGTAACAGACCCTGAAATCATTCGATATTTTATGACCATTCCTGAAGCAGCGCAGTTGGTTATACAAGCAGGAGCAATGGGAGAAGGTGGGGATGTATTTGTTTTAGATATGGGAGATCCAGTAAATATATTAGATCTTGCAAAGCGAATGATTCGCTTAAGTGGTCGTGAAATAAAAGATAAAGAAAATCCAGAAGGTGATATAGAAATTGTTTTTACAGGCTTAAGACCAGGCGAAAAACTTTATGAGGAGCTGTTAATAGGTGATAATGTCTCTGCAACAGAGCATCAGAGAATTATGGGAGCAAAGGAAGAGGTTTTGCCATGGAATAAAATTGAAGTTTATCTGGAGCAGATACTATCTGCGTCGAAGTCAGAAAATGAAATCGATATGCGTCGTATTTTACAGTCTGCGGTAATTGGCTTTGAGCCACAATGTGGGGTGGTTGATGTTCTTTTCGATAGTTCTCAGTTTGAAGTTAGTTTGTAAATGGCTTGGGAGTATTATCATATTTCTAATATAACAAAGAAAAGGAGTTGTTATGTCGCCTCTACAGTTTAATGAGCTACCTAGCTATACTTATGAAGATTATAAGCAGTGGAAAGGGAATTGGGAGTTGATTTATGGAATTCCTTATGCGATGAGCCCAGCACCACTGATAAAGCATCAGAGTATTAGTAACAATATAGCTTGGCAGTTAAAGAATTTGTTAATGAACTGCTCTGAGTGTCAGGCATTATTACCCGTTGATTGGAAAATTAATGAGCAGACGACAGTGCAACCAGATAACTTGGTTGTATGTAGTAAGCCTGAAAATGATGCTTATTTAACAAAAGCACCCGTTCTTATTTTTGAAATATTATCTAAATCAACCGCTCATAAAGATCGCACAACAAAATACCATTTATATGAAAATGAAGGGGTTCAGTATTATGTTATTGTTGATCCAATCGACTCTTTGGCAAAGGTTTATATGTTAAACAATGGCAAATATATTAAAATCAAAGATGCTACTAATGAGTCACTAGATTTTGATCTTGGTAAATGTCAGTTCAAATTTGATTTTTCGATGCTTTGGAAATGATATACCGACACTTTTAACTGGTTGGAGTACTAGGATTGTATCTGTATAAAATATATAAAGGTAAATAATAATGAGCCGAAAATTAATCAGTTTTGATTGGGCGATTAAACGTTTATTACGTAGTAAATCAAATCATGAGGTATTAGAGGGCTTTTTAAGTGAGCTATTAAAAACAGATGTTTCGATTATTGAAGTGCTAGAAAGTGAATCAAATCAAGAAACAGCACAAGATAAATTTAATCGTGTCGATCTTAAGATTAAAAATAGCCAACAGGAAGTTATTATTATTGAAATCCAATATGATAGTGAGTTGGATTATTTTCAACGTATTCTTTATGCAAGCTCAAAAGCAATTATTGAACATCAAGAAAAAGGAGAAGCGTATCAAAATATAGTTAAGGTGATCTCTATTAATATTCTCTACTTTAATCTAGGCGAGGGAGATGATTATATTTACAGAGGAACTACTCGATTTAAAGGGTTGCATGAAGGTGATGAATTACAACTCACAAGCGGACAAAAAAGACTCTTTGCCAAAGAAGCACCACATACTATTTTCCCAGAGTACTACCTAATTCGTGTAAATAAATTTAATAATGTAGCAAAAGACTCCTTGGACGAGTGGATTTATTTTTTAAAAAATGAAGAAATCAAAGAGAATTTTAAAGCAAAAGGATTAAAAAAAGCGAAAGCAGTACTCGATGTGATGAAGCTATCGGAGACAGAACGATTAGCCTATGAGCGCTATATGGAGAATAAAAGTTATAATGCTAGTATGTATCAGTCCACCTATGTGACAGGACATCTAAATGGAAGGTTGGAAGGAATAAAAGAAGGAAGAGAAGAAGGAATAAAAGAAGGGATAAAAGAAGGGAAGATAGAAATGGCAAGAGCAATGAAAAAAGAAGGTGAATCGATTGATAAAATCATAAAGTACACGCAACTTTCAGAACAACAAATAGAAAGTCTATAAAAGAACCATTTATCTCATCTAAAATGAAAAAATTACAAATTGGTTTATACTGAGATACCTCCCAATTTAATCATTTATTATAAAAATAAAAGGTGTCAATATGAATATCAAACCCCTCCTATTGTCTGTTGTGTTAGCAAGTATGCCTCTTACTGTTTTTGCTGAAGTGGTAAATATTAATCAAGCAAGCAAAGCAGCACTTCAGCATTATCTTAAAGGTATCGGTAAAAAGAAAGCTGAAAGTATCGTGATATACCGTAACGAGCATAAAGGATTTAAATCACTTGATGAGATTATGGAGGTAAAAGGTATCGGCAAAGGAATTTATAAAAAAATCAAAAAAGATTTATCGTTAACAGAAGGTAAAGTGGCTTTTATAAAGAGTGATAAAATGCCGAAAAAAGTTAAAGTAAAGATGAAAAAGAAAGCAGAAAATGTAGTGAGTGATACTGCTGTGGATATCAAGCCTGTTGAGGCTTCTTCTGATGTTTTGAAAAAAACACTCAAAGTTGAGAAAGCTGATGTTGAGAAGCAGGCTCCTCAGTCTGTCGTTGAAAAGAAAGATATAGAATAATTTTTTAGATACTTTGCTATATTTCCGAAAAGGTCAGATTTTTTATCTGACCTTTTTTGTGTTTAAATTAAGATATTATAAAACTCACATTTAGGAACGTTAAAGAAATTAAGTTGCCCTCTTCTTGTCCTTTTATCCCTGATTGAATGATTTCACTCGTTGCGTAGAATAAAATACGCCTCATGGATACTCCAAGCAGAAATAAAATACCTGTCCTAGGGTAACTTGATTTCTTTAATGTCCCTTAGTTGTGTGCTTTTTTGAAAAAAATATTAAATAATAATTCTCAGTTTAAAAGGTAAGTAAATGAAAATTGCAATAGCGGGAACAGGGTATGTAGGTCTTTCTAATGCCATGTTGCTGGCACAACATAATGAAGTTGTGGCGCTGGATATAGTGCCAGAAAAAGTAGAAATGCTAAACAATCGGCAGTCACCTATTGCAGATAAAGAAATAGAAGATTTTCTTCAAAATAAGGTGTTAGATTTTAAGGCAACTACTAATAAAGAAGAGGCTTACCATAACGCTAAATTTATTATTATTGCAACACCGACAGATTATGATGTTGTTACAAACTATTTTAATACAACGTCTGTAGAGTCAGTTATTGAAGATGTGCTATCAATCAACCCTGAGGCTACGATAGTTATAAAATCTACCGTACCTGTGGGTTATACCGATAAAATTAAAAAGCAGTTTAACAGTGAAAATATTATTTTCTCTCCCGAGTTTTTAAGAGAGGGAAAAGCACTTTATGATAACCTTTATCCATCAAGAATTATTGTGGGAGAAAACTCAAAGCGTGGTAAGGAATTTGCTAATTTATTAGTAGAAGGTGCTGATAAAGAAAATATTGATGTCTTGCTAATAGACTCTAGTGAGGCAGAGGCTGTGAAGTTATTTTCTAATACCTACCTTGCTATGCGCGTAGCTTACTTTAATGAATTAGATACGTATGCTCAAGTACATGGTCTTGATACACGTCAGATAATTGAAGGGGTAGGTTTAGACCCTCGTATAGGAAATCATTATAATAACCCTTCTTTTGGTTATGGTGGTTATTGTTTACCAAAAGACACCAAACAACTGCGTGCAAATTATCAAGATGTCCCCAGTAATTTAATTAATGCAATTGTTGACTCAAACTCAACAAGAAAAGATTTTATTGCCGATGGTATTATTGCAAAACAACCTAATGTAGTGGGCATACATCGTTTAATTATGAAAAGTGGCTCGGATAATTTTAGAGCTTCATCCATTCAAGGCATCATGAAGCGCATAAAAGCCAAAGGTATTGAAGTCGTAGTATATGAGCCAGAGCTAGATGATGATAAGTTTTTCAACTCTGTTGTAATAAAAGACTTAGGTGAATTTAAGCAAATATCAGATATTATTGTGGCAAATCGTTTATCAGATGATATTAGTGATGTTTCAGAGAAAGTGGTTACAAGAGATTTATTTGGATGTGACTCCTAATGTTGGTGAATCATTATAGAGGCTGTAACTAATTCTGTATAATTGTCCGTTTTAAATTACTAAAA
>JALVDG010000019.1 GCA_027009095.1 Thiotrichaceae bacterium | reverse complement strand
TCTCTCGGGTAAAGCGCAGGAGTAAGCGGTTAGCTGGGTCGCCTTTTCTTTGCTTACTTTCTTTTGGCGACGCAAAAGAAAGTAAGTTGTAGCCCTTGTACAAAATAGAGCAAAAGAACCTAAACTCAAAAGGGCTACGAAAACCTTCACTGATATTCTAAAGAGCAACTGCGTAACATCAGATCTTAATAACTAATGCCTAGCACACCCTCTAACCGATGTGCTTTAGCTTGGGCACTTATCTTACAAGCAACCTACTTTTTCTTTTTTAATAATTTTAAATACTTCTTAGCTTTAATCTCTTTGCCTTCAACGAGCACATGCGTTGCAATACCACGCTGACACATTTCAGGGGTTGTCATCCAGTAGTCTTTGCCGATTAACATTTGTTTAAATTCTTTTTTAGTCAGAAATTTATGTTGCAAAATAACATCTGCAAAAAACTCTCTTAAATGCTCTGTTTGGTGCTTAAATTGTGATTCTATTTCACCGCCCTTACCCCATACCGCACCAGAATAATCATGAAACATAATATCACTTCTAGGAGTAACGACACGCTTATCTCCCATACAAAAAGTTAAAGCTCCCATGGAGTAACCACAGCTATCTAATACCGTTGTGGTTCTACCATTAAACTTATTTTTGATGAGCGTATAAAACTGGCTACCTTCATTGACAAGCCCACCATAAGAATTAATGCGTAGCTCTAAGGTATCATGTTCACCTGCATTCCATAGCTCATTGAACATTTCATGCAGACCTCTTTCATGCTCATGAAAAATATCAATAAATACTCGATAGTTAGTATGCTCTGGCACTTTTTTATAAGTACCATCACGCTTAGAGACGGGTATTTCTTGAAGCGGAACAACTGTTTTAAATAAAGTATGATATTTAGAGTTCAGTTTATTTTTATCATCATTCTTCGATATGATTGACGTTATTTGTTCTATATCCATTTTTTTAGCCTCTACTTAGGAAAAACTTTGTAACTACTCAGCATAATCAGCAACGACTCAGATTGTGCTTCATTTTATTCGAGCTCAAGGCAAAAGGGTGGTATTTATGCATATAAATGAGCACTTTTAACGCAAAAATCGGACAAGCTAGCGTGTCAGCAGAGTAGTTACAAAATTTTTTATGCTGGATTTTTAGTATAGTAGCCTAAAACATATCTTTGATGATTATTTACACTTTTTGCTATTTTTTCTGCGCTCTCGAAAAAAATCACGCAGCACATCACCACACTTTTCTGCCAAAACCCCAGCTGTTACCTCTATTGTATGATTGTGTCGTGCATTCGTCAGCACATCAAACACACTTCCTGCCGCACCCGTCTTGGGGTCGTAAGCGCCAAAGACGACACGCGCTACTCTTGCATGTATCATCGCGCCCGCACACATACTGCAAGGCTCTAATGTCACATATAAGGTGGTATCAGGAAGGCGATAGTTCTCCAATAATTGCCCTGCTTTACGCAGACATGCTATCTCGGCATGAGCAGAGGGGTCGTGATGCGCAATCGGCTGATTCCAAGCTTCTGCAATCACTTTATTATCTTTTACTAATACTGCACCAACGGGGACTTCGCCTTGCTCTTGAGCCTGCTTTGCCAAGCTCAAGGCGTGTTGCATCCATTCTTCGTCAATAGCTTGCTGATTAGAAATACGCTATTCCCACTCGATGGTTGCAGGTGGCTTACCAGAAATATCATAGCTTACGCGCGATATTCCTTCGACCTCATTAATAATACGATTAGAGACTAAACCTAAGAAATCATAAGGTAGATGCGCCCAGCGTGCGGTCATAAAATCAATGGTTTCGACGGCGCGTAGTGCCACGACATAATCATAACGACGACCATCGCCCATAACACCCACTGACTTTATCGGTAAAAATACGGCAAAAGCTTGCGAGGTTTTATCATAAAGATCATGCTTGTATAGTTCTTCGATAAAGATATGATCCGCTAAACGTAAAATATCTGCGTATTCTTTTTTCACTTCACCCAAAATACGCACGCCTAAGCCGGGACCGGGGAATGGATGACGATATATCATTTCTGCTGGCAAACCCAGTTCTATGCCGATAGTACGAACTTCGTCCTTAAAAAGCTCGCGCAATGGCTCGACTAGCTTTAGCTTCATATCATCAGGTAAACCACCGACATTATGGTGCGATTTAATCAGGTGTGCCTTGCCTGTTCTGCTACCTGCCGACTCAATCACATCAGGATAAATTGTCCCTTGTGCTAACCATTTCGCATTGCTTAGTTTGCTTGACTCTTCATCAAATATTTCGACAAATAAATTACCAATAATTTTACGCTTGGCTTCAGGATCAGTTTCGCCTTTTAATGCAGCCAAAAAACGCTCTTCGGCATCAACACGAATCACTTTTACGCCCATGTGTTCGGCAAAGGTTGCCATCACTTGGTCGCCTTCTTGATAGCGCAATAAGCCCGTATCAACAAAAACACAGGTTAGTTGGTTGCCAATCGCTTGATGCAACATTGCTGCAACCACAGAAGAATCAACACCACCTGATAAGCCTAAAATAACCTCATCAGAACCAACCTGCTGTTTAATATTCTCAAGACTTTCTTCGATGATATTACTTGGTGTCCAGAGTGACTTACAGCCACAAATATCGGAGACAAAGCGGGCGAGAATTTTTCTGCCTTGCTTGGTGTGTGTTACTTCAGGATGAAATTGGATACCGTAGAATTGTTTTTCTTCATTTGCGATTGCTGCAATGGGCAAAGTCTCGGTATTACCCATGAGCTTAAAGCCTTCTGGCAGAGTATCCACATGATCACCATGCGACATCCAAACATCGAGCAAGCCATAGCCTTCCTCATTAACGTGATCTTCAATACCTTTAAATAAGGTACAATGCCCCCGTGCACGCACCTGAGCATAACCATATTCACGATGCTTCGAGGACTCTACTTTAGCACCGAAATGAGCTGCCATTGTTTGCATTCCATAGCAAATACCTAGCACTGGAATACCTAAATCATATACTCCATCGGGTGCAACAGGTGCATCATCTTCAATGGTTGATTCTGGACCTCCCGATAAAATAATGCCTTTTGCGCCGAATTCTGCGACCTCTTCGGGTGTCACATCCCAAGGATAAATTTCACAATAGACACCAATCTCACGCACTCTGCGTGCAATAAGTTGCGTATATTGTGCGCCAAAATCAAGAATCAAAATACGGTCGCTATGGATATTATTGCTCATGGAAAAATCCTACTGGATATGGGGTTTAAAGATCTTTGATTAGAAAAATATAGGCTAAAAATCACATTGTTATACTATAAAGTAACTCGTACCTTTAAGACTCAAAAAGTACGAGTATTTCATACGCACCCCTTAACTATGGTAGTTAGGTGCTTCTTTGGTAATGGTCACATCATGTACATGAGACTCTTTCATTCCTGCACCTGTTATGCGTACAAATTCTGGCTTCTCGCGCATTTCCTCCAAAGAGGCACAACCAACATAGCCCATACTTGAACGAATACCGCCTGTTAATTGATGTACAATCGGTGCAAGTGGTCCTTTAAACGGTACTTGTCCTTCGATTCCTTCTGGTACTAATTTATCTACTGCATTCTCTGACTCTTGGAAGTAACGATCACTGGAACCTTTTGCCATTGCGCCTAACGACCCCATACCACGATAGGACTTATAAGAGCGTCCTTGATAGATAATCACATTACCAGGGGCTTCTTCTGTGCCTGCAAACATACCGCCAATCATCACACAATACGCACCTGCCGCCAGTGATTTAGCCACATCACCCGAGAAACGTATGCCACCATCTGCAATCAAAGGAATGCCGCTACCTTTTAGGGCTTTGGCAATATTCATAATGGCTGATATTTGCGGAACACCAACACCTGCAACCATACGTGTAGTACAGATAGAACCAGGTCCTATCCCTACTTTTACGGCATCTGCACCATATTCAACCAAGTCAAGTGCCGCCTCTGCTGTTGCGATATTACCACCGATCACCTCTACATCGGGAAAGGTCTCTTTTACCCATTTTACACGATCTAATACGCCTTGTGAGTGACCATGTGCTGTATCAACCACAATAACATCAACACCTGCTTTCACTAATGCCGTCACTCGATCTTCTGTACCATGTCCTACGCCAACGGCTGCACCGACACGTAAACTACCAGAACTATCTTTACAGGCATGGGGAAAATCAGTTGATTTTTGAATGTCTTTAACGGTAATTAAACCACGCAGTTTAAAATCATCATTAATAACTAAGATTTTTTCGATACGATGCTCATGCAACAAAGAACGAATACGTCCCTTGCTCGTGCCTTCTTTTACAGTGATTAATTTCTCTTTAGGGGTCATGATTGAGTGAACAGGTTGATCTAAGTTTAATTCAAAGCGTAAATCACGCCCTGTCACAATACCGACTAAATCATCTGTACCTTCAACCACGGGAACCCCCGAAATATTATGCTTCTCCGTTAGTGCCATAACATCGGCAATGGTGGTCTCTGGTGTTACGGTAATTGGTTCTTTGATAATGCCACTTTCAAAACGCTTTACGGTAGAGATAAGTTTAGCCTGTGCATCTATTGTCATATTTTTATGCACAATACCTAAACCACCTTCTTGAGCTAAAGCAATCGCAAGCTTAGCTTCTGTTACCGTATCCATTGCAGCGGATAAAAACGGGATGTTCAAGGTGATTTTTTTTGTTAAAGGGGTACTCAGATCAACATCCGCAGGTAAAACAGTAGAGTGGGCTGGCACGAGAAGAACATCATCGAATGTCAGTGCTTCTTCTAAAATTCGCATAGCAACTTCCTAATATTATGAGGGGATAGGAGTTAGTATCTTAATGATTTTCATACATTCCAGATACCAACTAGGTAGAACTACCAGTACAAATGGTGTATTTCTTTATTACTCATTATGTAATACACCAAAGCTGGGAGATCTAAAAAATTAGCCGCTCATTATAGAGATTGACCTTCACGGGGTAAACTGGTATCAATACATCTGTAATAAAAATTGGGGTAATTAGTTGCTTTTAGAAAATACATCAGCACCATTGTTGTATCATCTACTGATGGGTAACTAAATAACTTCGTGTTATTAAATCTAGGAGGAATCACATCAAATGAAAATTATTTCAGTAAAATCTTTAGCCACAGTGTTAACAGTTGCTACCCTTTCATTCAGTGCAATATCTACCACCTATGCGGCAGATGCAACTGCGGCTATTGAGGCAGCAAAAAAAGAAACCAGTGTAGCAGCTAAAGCTGGCTTTGAGTGGAAGAACTGGAAAAAAATGTTTGAAAAAGCAGCTGCCGCTATTAAAGATGGTAAAACTGACAAAGCAATTAAAATTGCAGAGCAACTAAAATTCCAAGGTTTAGCCGCTCAAAAACAAGCAGAATTAGCAAAAACAGCTGGTCCACGTTTCTAAAAAAACTTCTAGCTAGTGAAAAGCCGAGACTTTGTTCTCGGCTTTTTTTATGTCTGATAAAAAAATCGCTATTCATTAAAGATAAATTCCCGCTAAACTTCCATTATGCAAAATACCAATCGTACCATTCTAAACGTCTCTGAACTTAATTCAGAAGTGAGCTTATTACTCAACCGAGGCTTTCCTTTACTTTGGGTTGAAGGTGAAATATCTAATTACTCTCGCCCTGCTTCTGGACATATGTACTTTTCGTTAAAAGACAGCAAAGCACAAATACGTTGCGCTATGTTTAGAAATAAAAATATACGTCTCGAT
>JALVDG010000018.1 GCA_027009095.1 Thiotrichaceae bacterium | reverse complement strand
TAATCAAAGGGAAATGCGCTATCGGTCTGGCTTGTTTGAAAAAAAATAGCATCAGACAGTTCTTCTTGGGCGATTTCTATAAATTTACGATAATCTTCCACAGGCATAGAGAGATCAATATCATCATCCCAAGGAATAAAGCCTTGGTGACGTATTGCGCCGAGTAATGTCCCTGAGTCTAGCCAATATCGTAATTTATGTTTTTGGCAGATTGCATCAAACTCTACCAGCATATCAAGCATAATGAGTTGGGCTTCTCTTAATGTTTTTGGATCGATAAGTGCCATTTATTTTCTATCTATTTTGTAGTAATGGTACAGTGCGTTTATCAGCACATCGGTATAAGCTTTGGTCATATCGCCCATGTGTGACACCCTAAGAATAAGGTCTTTTTCTGCCCCTCCATTTGGACAGACCATTACTTTGTAGTCATTTTCTAAGTCATTCACAATATCCATTGCCGACTTTCCATCCGTTGGTGTGAGTGTGGTCATCGCATTGGGCATAAAAGGTGTATATTCTTTAAGTGGTAAGTCTTTGATGTTATTTCTAAAATACTCGGCTATTGCTTTCGCATTTTTAATACTTTGCTCTACTCCGCCTCTTTTTTCTATTTGCGCTAACCTTGCTTCTAGCTGCAACATAATTGTCACCGCAGGGGTATAAGGACTTTGTCCACGTTCACCGTTTCGTAAATAATCGTTAAAGTTAAAATAGAGACTTTTAACATCGTGTACCCGTTCTAGAGCGCATGGACTTAAAATAACCATGCTTAAGCCTGGGGGTAGTGCTAAGCCTTTTTGACTGCTGGCAATGAGTACATCAATATTTTGAGCCATCATATCAACAGGATCAGTTACTAACATTGAGATCGCATCGACGATAAAAAATAGCTTATGTTTCTTTGCATAGGCGCCCATTGCTTCTAAATGATAAAGATGTCCTACACTGGTTTCATGAGCATTGACGATAAGTGAGGTGTAGGTTTCTTTGGGGGCGAGTGTTTCGATATCCTCAAGATTAGTATTTTTTACCTTGAAATCGGTATGAGGAATCTCATGTGTGGCGCATATATCAACAAAGCGCGCGCCGAAACCACCGCCATTTACGACTAAGGCATTATCTTTTTTACTCAATAGGTTCATCACGGCTGATTCCATGCCCGCTGTACCTGAGGCTGCTAAAAAGACGACTTTTGATCCCTTTGGCGCATTCACCATTTTCAATAGACCTTTCTCGCAAGCGTAGGTCACATTAGAAAATTTCTTATTTCTAAAATAAGGGGTTTGTTTTGCTCCTATCTCTAAAATTTCATCAGACATTTTGACAGGTCCGGGTGTAAAGATAGAATAATCGTCATATATCATTAGTTACTTTTCCTTTTTTTATTTTTTTGCTTGCATTCACAGTACTCTAGCAAGACACGATTAACCGCAATCATATCAATGGGGCTTAACATTTCTGATTTACTATTGCCTCTTTGTATCAGGGAGCTAAATTCCGCAATCATATAACGCAATCCACAACCTTCAAGTTCATAGCTAAAGGTATAGCTTTTATGGGTATCTTCAAAGCGTACATAAAATGTCTTGGTTAACCACCAAGGTGCGGGAATATAGATATACCCTTTTGTCCCTGAGATGGTAGCATCTCCTTCTGACTTGAATCCTGTTGCTACATTGGAGATACCAATTGCACCGTTTTTATGTGTTGTGATAATGAGGTTAGAAGTATCATAACCATTTTCATATTGATCAAAAAAAGTGATGTTTTTGGGTCTACCCAATATTTTATTGACTAAGAGCGATGGGTAAGAAGATAAGAGATTAGTTGCACCTTGCTCTATAAAGGCATCGGAGTAGTTCTTTTCTTTGTAGAGCGAGGTTTTGGTAGCACGCACCTCTTTTATCTTGCCTATAATGCCACTATCAAGCTCTTTGAGTAGTTGGTTAAATGCGGGAAGAAAGGCGGTTTTTAATGCAGATAGCAGCACTTTATGTTGTTTTTTAGCTAAAAAAAGTAATTCTTTTAGTTCGGTCTTGGTAATCGCTAAAGGATTTTCGCACAGTACATGCTTGCCCGCGAGCAGTGCTTTTTTAATTAAAATATAGTGTTCATTTAAGGAGGTGTCGATATAAACAGCACTAATCGAAGTATCTAAAAACTCATCATAATTATCATGACCGTATTTGATTTGTTTATTATTTTTAGTAAACCGCTTAACCGCTGTAAAATTACGCGAGTAGATTCGATTAATGGAAATATTCGAGACATATTTCGCTTCATCAATAAAAGCTTGTACATCATGACCTAGTCCGACCATACCAAGCTTAATGGTATCAAAACTCTCTTTTCTAAGTTTAGTGCTCGAAATGCCTTCAGTTCGTGGTAGGTATTCTACACGGGTAAATTTATTAAGATAATCAAATGCACCGATCCAATCATCCCCAATGGCAAAGATATCTACCTTATATTTGATCATATCTTCGGCTTTTTGTTTTTTATGTGTCTCAACAATTACTTTGTCCACAAAATCCAAAGCCTCAATTGCCTTGACTCGTTCTTGGGTACTTTGAGAAACATTCAGCTTGCCACGTGAACGATCATAATTTTCATCAGTCACCCCCACTATTAAATAATCACCCAATGTTTTGGCATGTTTTAAAATATTGAGGTGTCCAATATGCAACATGTCATATGTTCCATATGTGATGACGACTTTGTTACCCATAAGCACATCCTTGTTTAAAAATATTTGTAACTACTCAGTTTGTACTCTATTTTGCTCAATTTCAGCGTTAAAAGTGTTTATTTATACGCGTAAACTCCATCTTTTTGCCTTGAGTTCGGATTATGTTGAGCAGTTACAAATATTTTTAGTTGTTTAATTAGCAATGATAACGCCTTTGCTAATGTGTAGCTAATGCTGGGTAATTTAGAAGAACACTTGTGATAAGGAGTAAGATGAGTAGGATAGGAATAAAAAGCACTGATTGTTGAGTTATAAAAAAGCCTCGAGACCTTTTATATTGAGTAGTTACGTTCTTAGAACGGTAACGTAGAAGATCGGAAAATAAATTGATATAGCTCATGTTTTCGGTATGAAAAAGTATCCGATTGGCTATATTATACCTAAATCCGTGACTTGTGGATAACAGGGGATAAGGTATTGGTGTAGCACGGGATTTAAAAAAATTTTGACTTCACCCTTAGTTTAAGCGGTATTTTTTAAATCCATGATGAGTCAATAGCTTATTCACTGTGCTGTAGTGAAGTCTCGGATTCAGGTTATTATAGTTTTGCTAATAATTTATTAGCTTCCTCTTGTTGCGCTTCATTACCTTCTAGCAATACTTCGTTTAACATTTCATATGCGGAACGATTATCATCGGCTTCCATATAAGCGCGAGCAACATCAAGTTTAATACTGACTTCTAGCGGTGCATCTACAGAAGTATCTTTTGTATCATTTGTTAAAAATTCGTCGCTTCGTTGTTCTTTGGTCATTTTGGGTGTTGTAAAATCATAATCGTCAACTTCATCAAGATTTAAATCTGAATGTTGTTTGCGAGCAAAGAAACGTTTAAGAAGCAAGCCAAGACCTGCAATAATTGCCAAAAGTGGTAATAACCAAGTTAGTTTCCCAAAATCAAAGCCAGATGATTCGTTTTGTTCAGGAGCGTTAGCAACATTATTATTTAAGTCTGATTCAGGAGTATCTACAGCATTGCTAGTAGGAGCAACAATACTTTCTCCATCAGCTATTGGCGTTTGATCAGTAGCCGTAGCATCTTGGCGCTGTTGTTGCATTTCTTCAAGGCGACGCTCTAAGGAAATAGTTGTACGATTATTTTCTGCTAGCTCACTTTTACTTTCAACAAGCTTTTGTTGTAGTGCAGCATTCTTATCGATAAGTCTTTGTTCATTCAGTGATAATTCACCTGTTGATGTTCTTTCTACACCACCTGATTTTTTTAATTCTTGTATTTTATTTTCTAGCTCTTGTAAATCTCGATCTCTTTGTGCTTTCTCGGCTTCTAGGCGTGCAACAAGAGCCTGTAGTTTTTTACTTTCTTCTGAAATAGCCTCGACTTGTTTAGACTGTAAAGCGTTCTGCTCTTTTAGTTTTTTTAGGGTTTCTTTATCACCCGTGTCGATAAAAGTAGGTGGTGTTAAATTTCCAGTTTCTCCTCTTCTGTAGAAGCGGTTATGCTTTTCTAATAAAGCTGCTGCATTTTCTTCGGGAATAGCTGCAATAACGTCTTCAGAGGGTAATGACAGTTGTTTATTTCGCAACATATAATTAATGTTGCCTCCCCTAAATGCACGTGGATTTTTCGCTAAAATAGCCATCATTATCTGTGCTTTAGATAATTTTGAGTTAGGATAGTTTTTATCAACAATTCGACTTAATGTGCCTTTTGCAATCACTGTGTTTGCTATGGGATCAGCAATCGCATTGCTTGAGTAGCCGGCAAAAAGAGCAATACTTGTTGATAATAGAAGAGAAGGAATAGTCTTCTTAAAAATAATAGGAGTGGCGATTTTTTTCATAATTTTAATAGCGTTTATTGTGGCTTTGGTGAAAGCAAAAGATCCATAAAAAATAGTCTACCACTCCTTGGCTGCATTCTGTACTTGTTTCCACTCAGTGGATAATTGCTTATTACTAGCGAGCATGTTTTGGGACATTGCTTCTAATGCTTGTTTATTTTTAGTGTGGTAGTAGAGATTTAATAACTCTTGTTCTATTTTAGAGAATTGTTTACCTTTATGGATAAGAGTAAGTTCTAACTCTAATAGTTTTTGTGCGTGGTCTATGTTTCCATAAGCGATGCAGTAATGAGCTTTATCGATTACATTGTTATAGTTTTCATTAAGGAAGTTATCAAGTAGGGAGGCATCATCTACTTCATCGTCATCTGTTGGAGGCTTTTGGCAATTATTACTAGAAAAAACAGCACCAGGATAATAAGCACATTCCAAATTAGCATCACTATCCTCACTTAGCCATTGACTAAAATATTCTCTTTGTGTTGTTTCTAATAGAGGACTAACTAGGCGGAACATTTTTTCTCTTAAAGGACGACCCGCTGTCTCAATGGATAAGAAAAAGTCATTTAAAGCACCAGGTAAATAGGGCTGTAAGCGTATATTCATTGCTAACATGATACGTTGAGTATGCAGCTGAAAGTTTTTAGGTTGTCCTTTTATATTAAGAGTAAGTTGTCGCCAAGTACTTAATGGCTCATCAATTTTATTTTGCTTAGTCGTATCAGTCGTATCATTAGAGTTTAAGAATGATGATGTCACATTAATTTCCTATATAAAGAGTCTTGGATTAATAACGATATATGATAGAAAGGCAACATAATAAATTGAAAATCCTGTTAAATTTATTGTGATCCTTTAACTTAAACCTTCAATACATATCGCTTAGCACATTAATCAGGTAGCCTTAAGGATGCTATATAAAATAATATATGGGGTAATGTTTACCCTATAAAGCAGTGTAGCAAGCCGAATCATTATACCTTAGAGTAGCTGAGGGTATAGATAATTCTATTAAAAACTCTTTGAAATGAGTACGTTTGTAGATAAAACATAAAGTGTTTGAATAAAAATAAATCTAATTCTATCAACCCTATGTTTTGATCTTCTTGCTGTACTCCCTTCGTGATGCCTTGAATATCAAAAAATAAGAAACGATATTAAGTGTTTGTTCTATATGTGCCAGTTTAATGTAGTTGATATATTGATCCTGCTACAAGGGCGGGTATAAATAACAAATTAGATATAATAATAAAAATAACTATTGCAAATCAGGTTTATAAAACGATACTATATAAGCATATTATAATATTACTACTTAACGGGGAACGAAATGAGTAAAAAATTATTAGCTCTAGCCGCACTACCTTTTTTATTTGCAACGACTAATTCATATGCTTGTGACGACAAGCCTTGCGAGTCAGCTTATCTTGCATCAACACATCAATATATCAAGAACGGTAGCCGCCGTGCCAATGCCGTGCGCAGCGAGCATCTAGAGTATCTTTCAAACTTTGAACGTCAGTTTATTGCTGTACTTGAGGTCAGAAGAACACATGCACGCAATAGGGAAAGAAGAAATATTGCTTTATACAAACATTTTCATTCAGTATTAGCGACAAAAGAGAAGCGAGTAAGCTATAAAATAGCACCTAAGCAAATAGCAAAAAGTAACAACTCAAAGATGATCTAACTAGCTGTTAGCTATATCAACACAAGGATGTGTTGATTATTAATCCCCGCTCCATTATTCTTTTTATGGTAATATTTTAGATCTGTTGATGTATATTTTAGCCATATAAAGCAATATCCTATTGGTACTTCAGTGCTGCTTAAAAATCAACAGATCTAAGCGGAAGACCACTTTTTTATAAAGTCCTTTGTAATTGTTTGGCAATACGATTGCGCAATTTATGTGGAACAGATTGATTTATCATCAATGCAAAAGGCTTCCATTCATTTCCCTTCACTAAATATCCTGCCAAAGTGCTAACACCTTTTAATGTACCTGATTTAGCATATACACCTTTTTCTTTTTTTGGTAACAAGTGCTTCCAAGGTTTAAAATGATTAAGTAAATCAACCAATTGACTTGGCTTTAGATGATTTTTACGTGACAGACCCGCGCCTTCCTGAAGATTAAAGTCTTTCCAGTGAAAGTTATTTCGCAGTGTATTGTTCATATATTGTTTAACTAACTGAGCATTAGCAGGCTTTTTATAAGTATCAGCCGCTAAACTTAGTGCTAATTGATTGGCAATAAAGTTAGTTGAGTATTTCAACATTGGGCGAATTATTTCAGATAAGGTACGACTATTTTGATGTTGATAAATAGGTTTTAGATGTGCTGGAACACGTCCCGAAAGAATCGAGCGACCGACTTGTATACCTTGTTGACGTAAAAAAGCAGCTAACAATTCAGCAAAATATCTCTCCGCATTATGCGGATCACGACCAGTATTAACACGTAAAGTACCACTTTTAAAACGACGTTTCATACTGATTGCAAAGGGTGTTAAAGGCGTTTGAGCCTCAGCAGAAATTACTTTGCCATGACGTTTTTTAATATTTACAGTATTAAAGTTTGCCGCAAGCGCAGAAGGTACAGCATCGTAAGGATTATTACTATTTCCTGTACCAGGAAGCACTAAGCCATCTTCAAATAAAGAATTATCCAAAGCAATACGATCGACTTGATTTACACCGCGTTGCACTAACTGTTGTGCAATTTTAGCCAGCTCCTCCGAAACTAAATAAGGATCACCACTGCCTTTAACCCACAAGGTCTTATCAGCACGATCAAAAAAGAAATTAGTACGAAAACGATAATCAGCCCCCCAATGATTTAATGCCAACCAAGCAGTAGCAAGCTTAGTTGTCGAGGCGGGTACAAATGATTGATTAGCACGTTTAGATTTTAAGGTATGACCATAACCATCTGTCACCAGTAGCCCTGCATTATGCAAACGTGAAAAGCGCGATAAAGCACTTTCGGCAGAAACGACAGAAGGTGCTATAAGTGATACAAAAAGTGTTGTTAATAAGATTTTTTTTATTTTTTTCATTGTTTTATTTTTATTAGAGTGATTAAAAAGTTTACAGAAAATGATGATCGTATAGCGTATGTATGTTCTCCTATGAAATAAATTATTTGTAACTACTCAGCTTGCACTCTATTTTGCCCGATTTCTGCGTTAAAAGTGCTCATTTATACGCATAAACTCCGCCCTTTTGCCTTAAACTCGAACAAAATAGAGCGCAATCTAAGCAGTTACTGATTATGCTGAGTAGTTACAATTATTTAAAATGTTTACCCGCAATAAGAATCAAGAGCAAAACGGGTATACCTAAAAGCGCTGTAAAAATAAAGAAGTTCGGATAACCCATCGAGTCAACCATCGAGCCAGAATAACCACCTAATATTTTAGGTAATAAGGTCATCAGGGAGCTGAAAATAGCATATTGTACCGCCGTAAATGAGATATTGGTTAGCTTAGATAAAAAGGCAATAAAGGCGGCACTGGCTAAACCAGCAGACAAATTATCCGCTGATATAACAAAATATAACATGGGTAAATCATGCCCTGTATTAGCTAGCACCATAAATAAGATATTCGTCGCAGCCGATAGTGCGGCACCTAAAAATAATATCTTCATCACCCCATAACGTACAGAAAGTAATCCACCTAAAAAGCCACCCGCAATCGTCATAAATAAACCAAATGTTTTCACCACACTGGCAATTTCTGTTTTAGTGAAGCCTAGATCTTGATAAAAAACATTGGAAATAACGCCCAATACAATATCCGAAATACGATATAAACCAATCAACGCCAATAGTAGCCAAGCCAGCGTTAGCCCATAGCGCGTAAAGAAGTCTTTGACAGGCGCAATATAGGTTTCATTCAGCATTGATTGGCGTACCAGACCAATAATTACCATTAGTTTAGCCACTACCGCTGCGAATAAAATAGCCGTAAATAAACGTAAGGTTTCGATAATAAAACTAGCCAAATGTTTATTAGAAAAGACCTCGGTTAAGGTCTTTTTGCTTGATTTAACAATCTCAGCACTATAATAAAAAGTCGCAATAAAACTCAAAACAGCCAAAACAAAAAGGAATAAAAAGCGCAGATAATCAGAAGCGCTATATTTTGCCTTATCCTCACGTTGTTCTGTTGGCTCAGGAATAATTAACGTCGTGACGACACCTACCAACATCACACCCGACATAATCGCATAAGTCCATTGCCATGCTTGATAGTTGTAACTGCCTTTTTCCGAACCAAAATAACTTGCGAGAAAAAGTGCACCAGCACCTGCCACCAACATACCAATACGATAACCTGCGATATAGCTCGATGACATCATCGCCTGCAAATCACTATTTGCCGATTCGATACGATAAGCATCAATAACGACATCTTGAGTAGCAGAAGAAAAGCCCAGTAATACTGCCGCCAAAGCCATGATAGTAAGACTATTTTCGCTCTCTAGCGGGTTTGTCATCCCCATCCATAAAATAGCGGTGATAATAGAAAGTTGCGATAACAACATCCAACTACGTCGTCGCCCTAAGCGCTTGGTTAAAAAGGGCAGTGGCAATTTATCAATCAAAGGAGCCCAAACAAATTTGAAAGAATAACCTAAGGCAGCCCAACTAAAAAAAGTAACAGCTGACCGCTCTACCCCTGCTTCACGTAGCCATAAACCCAATGAAGAGAAAATCAAAAGAATAGGGATACCCGCAGAAAAACCCAAAAATAACATCGTTAAAACACGGGGATGTTTGAAGCTGGCAATCGTTTCTAGCCAACCTTGTTTAGCAGTAGCAGTTGTCATTTAGTTTCAATCTCATAAGCGTAATCAATGGTTAGAGGGGCATGATCAGAAAAACGTTCAGTTTTATAGATAGACGAGGCTAAAACCGTGCCTTTTAGAGACGGGCTTAATATCTGATAATCAATCCGCCATCCCGTATTATTCGCATAAGCCTGTCCGCGATTAGACCACCAAGTATAACTATGCTCTTCTTGTTCTAACTCACGAAAAGCATCAATAAAGCCAACTTCATCAAATAATGTATCTAACCAAGCACGCTCTTCGGGTAAGAAACCAGAGTTCTTTTGGTTACCCTTCCAATTCTTAATATCTTCTTTTTTATGTGCAATATTCCAATCGCCACAAATAACAAAATCACGTCCAGAAGCCTTCATCTCCAACATTTTTTGCATAAAGAAGTCCATCATCTCATACTTGTATTGTTGACGTTCTTCCTTTGCCGACCCCGAAGGCATATATAGCGAGATAACACTGAGCTTGCCAAACTTAGCTTCGATATAACGCCCCTCGCAGTCAAAATCATCATGTCCCATGCCTACAATAACTTCATCAGGCTTGTGCTTACAATACAAAGCCACACCGCTATAGCCCTTCTTTTGCGCATCATGATAATAACAATGCATACCCTCAGGATGAAACATAGGATCTTCTAACTGATGAACCTGCGCTTTCGTTTCTTGAATACAAACCACATCGGCATTTTGTTGTGGTAGCCAATCGAAAAATCCCTTACGGGCAGCGGCACGAATACCATTCGTGTTAGCGGTGATAATACGCATATGATAGATTTCTTTTATTTTTTAATAAATTACGCACCCCTAAAAAGGAATGCGCTTTATTGTGATGAGTTTCTTATTATAAGCGCTCACTTATAAAATCATCATCTTGATGACTAAAAAGCTAAAGCTTTCACTCCTTTTGGCAGGAGATTATTTATTTGAAAAAACTGTAGAATGATTATTAACGATAACCAATCCCTGTCATTTGTTTATGCATCGTCGATACATCTTGGCTAGTGCTACGAACGAGCTTATCAAGACTTAATATCACAAACTCCAATAAATTTACCGCAATATAAGGATGCTCAACGCATAAACGTTTATACATCGGGCGTGTAATAGACAATAAACTCACCCCTTTTTTGGCAGCACGCAAGCGAATCGAACGAGGTTTATTATCAAAAAACGACATAACACCCGCCAAACATCCCGCTTCTAAACGTCCAACCTCAATTTCATTACCCATTTCTTCACGGCTTAATTTTAAAGTACCATCTATCACCAAAAAAAAGTGATCTTCAACATGCCCAATTTCAGCCACAATCTCCTGTGGCTCGGCGTTAACAGCCGTCGTAAAACTAACAAAAGTAGCCACCTCATCACGGGTAAGAGCAGCACAAAAACTAGGACAAGTCTCAATAACTCGACTGGTTAATTCTTCAGTGGTATTCATTTTTTCTCCAATAGCGATGTAAACGGCTGCTTACCAAATCCCCTTATTAGTATCAACCGATGTAATATGAAAGTAGTTTAATTATAAGTATATTATACGCGCACCCTAATAAATAATATAATTGCAGCGGTAACACATAAAAATCTTCAAATAATTTAAGGAATACACTAATGAGTATTAGTAACGAAGCAGTCGCAGAGCTGATAAAAGCAGGTATCCCAGATGCAACAGTAGAAGTCACAGGCGATGGCTATAAATATGAAGCTAAAGTCACCAGTGCAAGTTTTGAAGGCTTAAGTCTTTTAAAAAAGCATAAAATGGTCTACGCAGCCGTTGACTCAGCCATTACATCAGGTGATTTACATGCATTAACTATTATTGCACTTACGCCATAACGCAGCAAACTAGGGCAATCGGAAATACCTAACAGATCGAACCTAAGAAAAAAATCAGATCCCTCCTATGGCTGAAATTATTCAGCACGCTGCCTGTGGATTATGAGAAGTTACTATTTTAGCACTATCTAAAAATATACAAGTCTGGAATACTACTAATTAAGGTAGTTTCGGCAAGCTTAATTACAACTGAAGTAGTCGATATAACTGATGTTACGTACCCTATATTACGAATCAATGGGTTACAATTATTGGCTACTCCTGCAACTCGCATTCCTTCGTAAGGCTGCGTAACATTAGCTATTGATTCATCACGGGTTTAAAAAATACCCATTTACACTAAAGCATAATTGAGTACTGTAGTGCTCACTAAACCTAAGGGTGAAGCTAAAATTCTTTAAAATCCCGTGCTAAACCAATATCGTATCCCCTGTTATCCGCATTGAAGTCACAGATTCAGGTTAAAACTATTAAGCCGAAGCCGCTCTACGTGCCTTTACTCTCAATTTTAGTAACGAAAGATAAAGCATTAAAAATACCAATATACTGCCCATTGATCCTGCTGATTTTTTGTTCGAGTTATTTACGACAGATTTATCTTCTGGATCTTCAACCTTGTTATCATTATCGATTACCGTTCCTGTGGTTTTTAGAGTCTCTGTATTTTCGCTATCAAATTGAATATTAATGGGTGAGTAGAGAGTGAGGTAATATTTTCTATCATTATCTTTTATAAAATTACCTTCAATAGTTTGGTAAATATTGGCACTTATCTTTCCTGCAGGAATGTTTACGATACCATTTTGTACTTGTTGATTGCTGATAGCATCCCTAATAATATATTTAACACTCGCATCTTTGTCGCTTGCCGAGGAAAGTTTGATAATATAATTTAATATTTTATTTCCAGTATCACCTTCAATAATAGAGGGGGAATTAATGCTAATGGTTGGCTCACTTCTCATTATTGAGATATTTCCTTTAGAAACCGCAAAGAAAATATTATCACTGCATGCAACCATTAGGCGAGCTTGAGAAATAGTGTTCGTATAGTTAGAGATAATAAAACTTTGTTGACCATCATTCGGAGTGTTAATTAGTAAATTTTGTGTGTTGCCATCTTTTGCTAAGAGCTTAATATCAACACTTTTACAATTAATTGGCGGTAAGTTTGTCGATGCCTTATCCCAGCTGACATTTACCACGTCTCCTAATTTATATGAGCGTGCAGTACTATGTGAGATAAGTGAAAAGGCATTGCCTGATGTGATAATTTTTGTATCTTCTCTTGCTATACCTCCTTTATTATCCCTAACGGTAGTTGCAAAATTTAATGCTCGATTTGTTACTGCTAACATTTCCCCTTTAACGGGATAACCACTAAATAAGGTCTCAACTCGGGGAAAATAGCGATAATTTTTGCTAGTAGGTAAACGGCTACGAAAGAGCGGGTTGTCTCCTGTGTCGAGCCCAACATCTACAGCCGTGCCATTAGTATCAATTTCATCCCATGTATAACTTAAGCTGTCACCATCAATATCGTGTGCATTACTTGTTAAAATAAAGGGTGTATTCGTTGGAATATAATAAGAAGAAGTTGCATTAATATTCGGGTTATTATTACTTTTTATTTTTTTTGTACCGCAGTTAGCTTCACCACTATCGCGTAAATAATAATCTATTTGCGCAATACTCACGGTATTGAAGACTGCATCAGAGTTTTTTTGTAAATTATTTGTTCCACAAATACCAGCATAAGACATAATAGTGCTACCACTACCAGGTTCAACGGCAGTATCTGGTTCACGGTTATTACCTCCACAATTTAGAGTTTCACTATTAAACGTATGTGTTGCCCCGAGTTGGTGCCCGATCTCATGGGCAACATAATCAATATCAAAACTGTCACCATAAGGGGAGGCAGAACCTGTAATACCACCTGCTTTATGTGAGATTTTATTAGCGCGGCATGCACCACTTAATAAAGCAAGACCACCCGTGCCATCTCCACCAAATAGATGACCAATATCATAATTACTATCACCAATAATCGCATCTATTGTCGCAATTGTCTCATCCACCATAGTGTAGGCATCGCCATTTGTATATGGATCAGTATCCTCGTTGGTATAAATAATTTTATCGGTATTAGCAACAAGAGAAAGCTGAATAGCAAGATCACGCTCATAAATTTCATTAACACGATTTATAGTGGTTGCCATTGCATTTAAAGCATTTTTTTTAGTGCCCCCCCTTAGCTTAACGTATTCACCTGTTGCAGATAGGGCAAGGCGATAAGTAATTAAAGGGCGAGCGGTACGATTATTTTTACTTTGTAATTTATTTGCTCTTTTTTGTGGTATTGGCGGTCGTATTAGATGCTCTTTTTTTAGGGAGTGACGCTGGAATAATGGCTTGTTATCTTTTTTGCTAAAGCTGTTATACAGCTTGTTATTACTAGATTTTTTAGGATCTATAAAAATAGTATCGCCATTTTCTAATATGAGCATGGCATGAAAGCCTGAGTCCGTTAAATCAATGCGACCATGAATATTTTTACCATTAGCAGCATGTACTTTCCATGTCTTAATATCGGGGAATTTAGCGGCTAGTTCGGGGCTAAGTAGCGCATATTCTTTAGCAATAACATCAACCATTGAGCCATCGGGCAGTGGTAGTACTAATAATTTATCTTTTGCTGCCATGCTAGCTATGGAAGGTTTATTTTTTGATAAAAGCTGTTGGCGTAAGGCATTTTCATCTAGCTTTAATAGCCGTGCAGAATAAAGGGGAAGTGCGCTACGTGATAATTTATTGGTATTTTCAACAGGGCTTTTTACATCTTCCCATAGCGGGTTAGCAAAGGCATTTGTTGAAAGTAATAAGCTTAAAGCGATAATAGTTTTACGCATTTGGGGAGCGTCCATATTGTTGTTTTTATTAAAGACAGCCTATGAAATGATGGGGGAGGGGGCTATCGTGTTTTTTATGGACAATATTATTGCAGAAGCAAGCTGAATGGCTGTTAAATAAGCACTTTTAAAGTGATTCAGGTACAAGTAATAATGACAATAGGTCGTGAGGGAAAGTATAAAATAAAGATATTTTGTAACGGCTCAGCATAATCAGTAATTAGTCAGCCCTGAAAAACGCATTAATCATTGATTTATAAGGACTATAAGTCTAGGGCAATCGCACTTAAATTAGTGGCTTGCAAAATCAACTACTTACAATTCACATAATTTTAAAATTCGTGAATTATATTTATTCGCAAAATTGCGAACCTTGTAACTTGCTGATTTTAAAATGTTCATTAAAGTCAACTAAATTTAAGTGCGATTGCCCTAAATATGTCCATGATTACACGGTACCCGACAGAACCCTGATCGGGAATTAAATATGAACTTGAAAATAGATGAATAAATATTAAGTAAAAGGTGACAACTATCTTGAAAAACACCGAAAGTCACAATACCCTGAACTTAATCAGGGGAGAAAGTGAGGACACCAAAAATTACACCTCATCACAAAAATACTTCTTTATTTCTTAAATTTGTAATAAGTATCATTTAAGTAGTCACCAATTTTCTGCAACTCTTCAGGAAATAATTCTGTTCCTAGCTGTGAATCACACATTTTAACCCTTGTTTGCAAATCATCATAAGATGTCATACTTGATGTTGGCTTTTTAGGGTAATAGCCTTCGCCATGACACCTTGCACAATTAGCTTTATGTAAAGTAGCGCCAGACTCTTCGTCAACGTCAACATGTTTTTCTGCTGCTTTATTCTCAGTTTTTGCTACCGCTACTTTCTCAACTTTTTGAGTGACTTTTTTTGCTGTCTCTGTTGACGTTTCACTTTGACACCCTGCGAGTAAAAACGATGATATAAACAGTATTAATGGAATTTTAGTCATAAATTATCCTCAAAATATTTAAAGTGTGCTACACACTAACACTAGTATGATAGCACACCTCAAAAAAGCTACATTCATTCTATCGTGGTAATTGAAAGCAACACAAACACCTAAACAATATTATTTCTATCATTGGTGGATAATTTAAAATATCTTAAATCTCCCCTCCCTTGATTTTTTATACTAATAATCAAAGTTGGCTTAGAGTGAAAGTAGTTACATCAATAAATAAAACAGTTGTCACTTTTTCATGACGTCATTCCTTAATATTTTTACGCCATTATCTTGAAATAACAGGTCTTACAGCTGATATATTTTTTAATACAGAGGAGTTTATTTTCTTAAATTTATGTTTAGTTAATGTGTAATTACTAGGGCATTGAGCCAATATTGTATTTGAAGGGGTACTTGGAGACCAGTTAGCACACCAATCTTGTGTACCCTCGAAATCAACTTTATGTTGGCCGTAATTATAACCTACTCCTTTACATCGTGTTCCTACCGTTCTTTTCCCGTTTCGATGTCTATAAATATCTTTTCCAGAAACAGCGGAGTAACTCCACTTCTTCGTATTATGCAATGGCCCCCAGTTGCCTTTAGGTTTTCGCGTTTTATTCCATTTTCCCGCTTTAGCTGGACGTATACAGTTCTTTTTATTTGCACTTAAGCTATACCCTTGTGGACAGTGAGGTGCAACCGTTGACTGAGACCATCCCTCTATATACTTAACACACCAGTCTTGTTTTCCCTCGAAATCAACTTTATGTTGGCCGTAATTATAACCTACTCCTTTACATCGTGTTCCTACCGTTCTTTTCCCGTTTTTATGTCGATAAATATCTTTTCCAGAAACAGCAGAGTAACTCCACTTACTGGTATTATGAATTGGCCCCCAGTTACCTTTAGGCTTTCGTGTTTTTTGCCACTCTCCAGCTTTAGCAGCTCTATAGCACTCATAAGGGGAAGCATTAGAAATTGTAGGTATTGAGATAAAAGATATTGCTAGTGTTAGGCTTACAAAAAATGATTTATTCAACATGGATATATACTCCTTTAGATGTCTTACAAAATAGCTTTTTTATGACACTTTGTTATGAATAGTCTACTTATGAACACCTGTAGATTTTATGTATTCATATCAATTATTAAAAATTTGAGTAACGAATTATTTACACACTATATTTTATTCGTTAAACAAGTTTTAATGACTTCATATTAAAAAAACAAACAGGATAAAAATGTAAGTTCTTCACATTATAATTGTGACTTAACTCACATTTTTATCTAGAAGTCTGCATAACTAAGGTCTAGCGCACTGTGCAACCGTTTTACCGTCTCTACGCTTAATTTCATTAATCACCCGACGATTACCCATTTCTAGCGCATAATCTAATGGCATTTTATCATCCCTAGCATTACGTACATCGGCACACAACCCTACAATACCTCTATTAACATTTGCACCCGCACGGATTAGTAGCATTGCAATTTTTTTATCATGATTTTTTAATGCAGTAATGAGCGGTGTTTCCTCAGCATCATCATGAAAATTTGGGTTAGCATGACCAATATGTATCAACTCTTTTACTGCTCTTAAATCACGCTTTTTCACTGCAATAGCTAAAGGAATGGATGCATTACCGCCTAACTCACCAAAACTATTAGGATTAGAGCCATGTCTTAATAAAAAACGTAATAAGCGATAATTAACCACAGGATCGCTCACCATATTTGCCAAAGGATTAGGTCCTGCATTAGAGGTACGATTTGGATCATCTATTTTTATAAGATAGCGCACCGATTTCGATGCTTGATTGTCGATCGCATGGAATAAGACAGTGCCATAATTGCCACCCCACTCACGTGTTAAGTCAACCCCTTCACGTTTAAAAATACGCAAACTACGTACATCATCATCCCTTGTTCTTCTCACTGCGGCTTCAATAATGGCATCTTTCTGTTGGTAATTAGTGGCGCTCCACGGTTTGCGGATATTAGCGGGTACGCCACAGGCTGTTAGTGCCGCTCGACGCGCGCTTGTTTCAGCTTGTGCAATCACTCGTCGCACCGTGCGACACCATGCTTTTTGACCAATAAAATTAGCACTCCAGCGTAAGCCGTTTAGATTACAGCTATGTGCAAGATTACTAATATGTTGTGCTACGCCTATTTGTGCATAGCCATCACAAAATCTTGCGCCTGCTGCTTTAGCGGGCGAAGATACACTTAATATCATTAGGCTAGTGACTAACCAGTAATTTTTTATTTTCATTGTCAATACTCCCTGTATATACATACCTTCACCAAATTCAAACCACAACACATTGATTTTATTGGGTATTCTATCGCATACCCATCCTACTCATCACGATAGCGAAGGTGTTATTAGCACTAGGCTTCACAAACCTAGAATATCTAATAGACTAAGCACATTTTTTTCATATTTCTGTGCGCTAATACCTATTCTCTATAAATGCGTAATTAAATGCAGTGAGAGCCATTTTTTCAGAATTTTTTATTAAAACTTGTTATTGTATGCGGTCTATATTATTTAATAAGTACTCAGGATAACGCTGTGACAGATAAGAAGAGTGACAATAGTGTCGATTACAAAAAGACGCTAAACCTACCAAAAACCGATTTCCCCATGCGTGGAAACTTAGCAAACCGTGAACCTGCGATGCTAAAGCAGTGGACAGAGGCTGGGCTTTACGAGAAGTTGCGCGAGCATAGTGCGGGTCGCCCATCGTTTATTTTGCATGATGGTCCTCCTTATGCGAATGGCAAGCTACACATTGGTCATGCGGTTAACAAAATCCTGAAAGATATTATTATCAAAAGTAAAACCCTCTCTGGTTTCGATGCACCTTATGTTCCGGGTTGGGATTGTCATGGCTTGCCGATTGAAGCGCAGGTGGAGAAAAAAGTCGGCAAGGTTGGTGTAAAGGTTGATGCGACTAAGTTCCGTCAGTTATGCCGTGAGTATGCCGAGACACAAATCGAAGAGCAAAAAGCTGATTTTGTACGCATGGGTGTATTAGGAGAGTGGGAT
>JALVDG010000017.1 GCA_027009095.1 Thiotrichaceae bacterium | reverse complement strand
TTAATGGTATTTTGCATCAAAGCATTGTTCCTGCACGCGTGGAGGATCATCTACTTAAATCGGCAGAAGCTGCGGCTAAACGTATCGCCGATAAAATGGAATACATTGGTGTACTAGCCGTAGAGTTGTTTGTCACACAAGATGATGCTTTACTGATTAATGAGATTGCACCGCGCACACATAATAGCGGTCACTACACAATGGATGCCTGTGTTAGCTCTCAGTTTGAACAACAAGTACGCGCTATTTGCGGTTTACCTTTTGCTGATACCAGCCTATTAAGCCCTGTGGTGATGACTAATATGCTGGGTGATTTATGGGATTTATCGTTAAAAGAGCCTGTGCTTAATTACTTGCCGATATTATCTAGCGATCACTCTAAACTACACTTATATGGCAAGCGCGAGGCACGACAAGGGCGAAAAATGGGGCATTTTAATACATTAGCAGCAACAAACGAACTTGCTCAAGCCGAAGCTAATCGTATTTTTGATGCAATTTAAAACGACTTAGCATAAAAGGAATTTTGATGACATATATGATGCACAATACCCACTTTGTTCTCGCACTGGTCTCCGTGACAGTCTATTTTATTCGTGGTGTAATGATGCTGGCAAGCCACAACTCGAGATCAATGACAACGATTGCGGCTATCACTATGTTAATTTTATTTGGTACTGGCTTGGCTTTGGTATTTACTTCTAACACCATGTCATTCGCCAATACTTGGGTACTGACTAAAATGATCGGCACATTAGTTTATGTGTTCTTTGGTGTTATCGCGCTTAAACCTGGCTTATCTAAACCAATAGCGAGTGTATTGTGGTTGTTAGGTCTCGCTGCTTTTGCCTATACAGGTGCTATTGCTAAAGGTATTTTGAGTCCGCTAATATGAGCCAACTAGATAAGCAATATCTTGCTGAATTACGCAAAGATTTAAAATTTAGCGAAGCGCTAGGCGGGCATACGCTGAATTATCACACCACATGGGGTATTTTCTCTCCACGCGAGATTGATGATGGTACACGCTTGTTTTTTAAACATGTAAAAGTAAAACCTGATGATGATTGCTTTGATCTAGGCTGTGGCTATGGACCGATTGGCTTAACACTGGCAAAGCTCGCCCCACAAGGTCAAACGCTAATGGTTGATAAAGATTTTATGGCAGTGGAATACAGTAATAAAAATGCACAAATCAATCATATAAAAAATGCATCTGCGATACTTAGCAATGGTTTTCAGCATGTAGACCCTGCCCTGCAATTTGATTTAATTGCCTCCAATGTACCTGCTAAAGTAGGTAAAGAAATGATGTCACTTATGTTGCACGATGCGTGTAATCGCTTGAAAGCAGATGGTCGCCTTTATTTGGTCACTATTAATGGTTTACGCCAGTATATGAAGCGCAATCTTAAGGATATTTTTGGCAATTATAAAAAGCTCAAACAAGGTGCTAAATACACCATTCATTTAGCGGTAAAATAGCTAAGGATCTCACACTCAATCACAAAAAAGCTTATGATAATAAAAGAGAAAAACGTAACAATTGGTATTATCTCCGATACCCACGCACATTTAGATGATCGTATTATCGAGGTATTAAAAAGCTGTGATTATGCCATTCATGGCGGAGATATTTGTGGTGAAGATATTTTAGCATCGATGCAACCTAAAACAGGGAAGGTTTTTGCCGTTGCAGGCAATAATGATCCCTTTTGTCATACAGGCAGATCATTACCTCAAGAGGTAGTTTTGGAGTTGCCAAATGGCAAAATAAGTATCGAACACGGACATCGGCACGGTCATCACAAACCATCACATGAGGCAATGCGCGAAGCACACCCTGACTCTCGCATTGTTATCTATGGGCATACACATAAACAAGTCGTTGATACAACAGCATCACCTTGGATTATTAACCCAGGTGCTGCAGGTATCACACGTAATCATGGTGGTCCTTCATGCCTTATATTACATTGTGACGAAGATGACTGGGATATTGAAATGATACGTTTTGAGAATATTGAGACGACAATGTAGTGATTAATAATCCATACCCTTTGATAAACTCAGGTAACTCTCTCCTTGAGCTACTTGAAAGGTGTAACTACCATCTAATATTTTAATTACGTCATGCAATAAAACATAACGAATCGGTAATACTGCATTAAAGATAGTTTTCAGAAAATCTGCTACTATCTCCCTCCTTGTGGGCTTATCAATTTGTATACACAACCAGCTTTTTATTACTAAATAAAAAATAATTTATGAAAAATCAGCAAGCTTTAACTTTATATCCTCTTGAGCAACCATTTAAATCAGCAATCGTCACAACGGCATTACTGGTACTTATTCCTGCGCTTATTTTATTTTTTATCTTTGGCGCAGAGGCGAGTCGGGCGTTAAAAATATTTATTGGCAATGGAATTTCACCCATTATTTTATGGTTCTTTGCCGCTAGCTTCTTGCATCTGTGGCTAAAATCAAAAAAACTCACTCAAGAGCAGGCTTATACGCAACAACTATCACAGTTTTATCAGCAGGAAACGAATCCTTCACTAGAAAGTATTAATGAATTTAGTCAAAAAGCGAATATTCCTGAAGACAATTTACTCAGATCACGCTCCACACTTTATTTAAATCATAAAGGTAATGATGAGGATATTGACGAAGCCTTTGGTATCAAGGAACGTGAGTTTTTACGCGGCTCTTTTGCTCTTTCTCGTTTTATGGTGTGGGCTATTCCAATTATTGGCTTTATTGGCACTGTTTGGGGAATTAGTAATGGTATTGCACACTTTTCTGATGCTATGACTTCGACGACTTCTGTAACCGATGTATCGTCCATGCTAAAAGAAAGCTTACCTTTAGTCACCAACTCTCTAGCCACTGCTTTCGACACCACGTTATTGGCACTATTTCTTAGCGTGCCTTTAATGATGATGATGATTTGGCTAGAGAAACAAGAAGAGTCTTATCTTATACATCTGGATGAAATGTGGTATCACGATATTAAACCTTTATTTGCATCAAAACAGGCTATTGCAACAACTACAACAACGGATGGTGTGCTTACTCAAAACACCAGTACAGACAGCAGTGCGATACAATCAGTTGCGGATGAAATTAAACTTCTCAGCACACAAATTGGTGCATTACAAGAAACAATGGAAGACTTATACGAAAGTACATTCTCTGAAGCGGTAGATACCAAAAATGGCAAGTAGAGCAAGCCGACGCGCCCGCTATCTGCCTGAGAATAAATTGGAAATAAGCCTATTTCCTTTTTTAAGCATCTTCTTATCCGTGATGGGCGTGCTATCGTTTATTAATATTCTTAGTAGTATTCACAGCCCTCAAAAAATTAAGATGACCACCGAGCTAGAGGCAGGCTATAAAGTTGCCTTCCAAATGTTTAGCTTACCTGATGGCATTATTATCGTGCCTCCTGTCTCACGCCTAAAGAAATTACAAGAAAACGTGGCAGATGAAGAAGTGCGTAATAAGCTAACGCAGATTATTGCCCAGCGCGAAAGCTTTATTAACAATGTTAAAGCCTACAAAGGTCCTTTAGATGACTTTGCTGTTGAGCCAAAGGTAGATGATATTGTCAACTTATTAAAAGAGATACGCTTTATAAACGAAGAAGCACTCAAACATAACTTCCTCTATGAAGAGTTTATTCTCTTTGGTATCTATCCTGAAGGAGGAGAAGCCTATCGAAAAGTTCGTGATGTCATGGCTCGCTCTTCTGATGCCGCAAGTATTAGCATTGGCTTAGAACCACTGGATGCAAACTGGACACTTAATATTGATGGTACGCCAACGGTTGATAAAACCCAAAGGGAGGCACAATGAATAATATTATTAGCGTAGACTCCCTTACCGACATTATCTCTAACTCCGTGGGTATTTTAATTATCTTTGCGGTTATCTCATTAATTAACGATAACAATAAATCCTATCAACTAGAGATTCCTATTGAACATCAAAGTGACTTATCACCCGTCTTTATTATCGCAAAGGATGATGCTTTACTGCGCTTAGATACGGATAAATTATTTGCCAATGCAGCAATGCAAGCCACCGAAGGAGCTGCGGCTAATAAACGCACCTTTCCACTAGGCTATGGTCAGTTACTAGGGCAAATAGACGATGAGAAAGGCATTGTTTTTCATGCCAGAGATATTGAAGACAGCAAAGAATGGCATCATTTTAATACACTTGAAAAAGCAGATAGTGAATTAAAAAAACAACTAAATACAATAGACCCTAAGAGACAATTTGCCTATTTCTTTGTCTATGACGAAGTTGGTGATAGTAATATTTCAGGTAGTGGTTTTGAAGCCTTTCGTAAAGCACGAGAGTATTTAAAGTCGCGTGGAGTAAAATCAGGTTGGAAGCCTGTTGACACCGACAACCCTGCACACATTTGTGATATGAGTTTTAGTCCACTGTGCAAATATTTACCCTCTTATTTAGGATCATCGTAAAAAATACATGAGCAATACGCCAATAGACCAATTAAGTGATGACGAGCTTTTTCATACTGCAATCGTTAATCTTAAAGAAGCCTTATTAAAACAAGGTCGCACACAAAGGCGTGTCGCAAATAGAGTGCGTACCTTAATACGTGCCGTTATGCTGGCATTAACAACCGCACTTGTTTTTATTCTTTACCTTGCTTATATACTAACCCAACAAGTCAATACCATTAGTGACAGCTTAGACAATATCTCCCATCAAGCCGTTGATGTACAACGCAGCATGGAAGATATACAACAGGTTATGATCACCTTTGAAACCTATATGAATGAGATGCCCAGTATTAATGTATCAATCTCTGGGATGGAAAATAGTATAATAGGCATGACACAGAGCCTGTCGACGATTACGAAAAATATTGCTGTTATAACTAATAAAATGGACTTACTAAAAACATCGATGCAAGGGGTAGGAAACAATACCCTAGTGCTAAATCAAGTGCTTCGCCAAGTAACCGCCGATGTTGCTGATGGCACTAAACCTATCGAACGATTTAACAGCATGAATCCTTTTAATTTTATGCGTTAATATTCATCAACCATCATTTGTAGGTTGGATAAGGTATTGCGGCGGATGCGTTACACTTATTCACCCTACCGTTTAGATTTATTGAAAGTATTGCTTAGGAATATGTATGAAATTAACTCGCGAACAACTAGAAGATTTCTACAAAAATATGGACGATGTAGCTAATCACTCGCATAAAAATGAAGACCGAGCAATTAGAAGTATTCGAGTCACTAATCGCGTTATCTATACGTTTACAGGCTTCGGAGCGATACTTGCTATTGTCATATTTTTTGTCTTTGTGATGCTAAATAAAGCAATATATCACTCTGTTAATAGCATGCACTCCATTACTAGCCAAGTAAAAGAACTACGAAAAACAATGGATGACGTTACGATGTCGATGCGAAATATGGGTAATAATGTTCAATATCTACATAAAATGAGCCTTTCCGTCAATAATATCGCCACATCGACCGAAAATATCAATAACTATATGCAAACCTTGGAAAAAAGAACGCTTGAACTAGGCACTGATACTCGTGCAATTAGTCATTATGCTTCAGAAATTAATAAGAATTTTTCACAAATTAATCGCTCGATAGGGCATATCTCCTACTCTGTCAATCAGAGCGTAAAACCGATACAGCAATTTATTCCTCTGCCCTAAATAGTCAGCCCTGAAAAACGCATTAATCATTGATTTATAAGGACTATAAGTCAAATGAAGTACAACATTTCGACCAGAAATAGTATAATAAC
>JALVDG010000016.1 GCA_027009095.1 Thiotrichaceae bacterium | reverse complement strand
AAAGCATCAAGCCAAAATACCTAAGTATTGCTGTACTCGCTTTACTTGCAACACAAACGAATATGTTATTTGCTGATAATAATCAAACAACACAAACAACTCCAAAGATAAAAGCAGTACAACAACTGCCATCGTGGTTAGGTGTTACTTTAGGGAATATTCCTTCTGTATTGTCAGCACAATTAGGGGATCTTATTCCTAAAGGGCAGGGCGTATTAGTTCTCTCTGTTAGCAAAGGTTCTCCCGCAGAGAAAGCAGGTTTAAAAGCAAATGATGTATTACTGAGTTTAGATGATCAAAAACTGCATTCTCCAGCACAACTATCAGGACTCATGCGTACGATAAAACCGAAGACAGAAGTGAGTTTTAAAGTCGTCCGCAAAGGAAAATTAACGGATATTAAGGTGCTGCTAGGAGAGCGAAAAGTACAAAGTCTGCCACAAGCGCAGTCTTTTAATAATCCCTCTTGGCTAGCACCTCAGCTACCTAAATTTGGTAACAATGGTATAAAACAACAAGCAAATGTATTGGGTAGTTTTGAGTCGGTACAAGTGCAAACCATTGGCAAGGGACGCTATCGGGCGGAGGTCGCTTATAAAAATAAAGCAAATGAGAGTAAACAGTTTAGTTTTGAAGGTAAAAAAGATGAAATTATCGAACAGGTAAAAAAGCAAAAAGACCTTCCTGCGGATAAAAAGCAATCATTGATTAATGCATTGAATATGAATTTTGGTGTAGGTGACCCTATGCAAGCATTTCGGGGGATGAACTCACCATTTAATCACCCATTTTTTAAGCAATTTAATCAACCCTTTGGCGGTACGTCAGGGCATCTATTTCAAGATCCTTTTTTCAGTGGAGGTTTGTTTAATGATCCATTCTTCCAAAATGGCTTCTCTAATGCTCCTTTATTCCTAGGTGTACCACAAATAAGAGTAATGCCTGATCCACGCTATCAATTTCAACAGCCTGCTGCACCTAGAAGACAGGTAGCTCCACAGTCACAGGATGATAGTGCCAAGGAAAGTTTAATATAGTCTCTTCCTTACATTCTTATCTTTGGATGAGTTTAAGTACCGTTGTTTATGAAATGATCAATAAATCATGCTATGGTTATTGTAATTATTTCGTAACTATTCAGCTAGAGCTCTATTTTGCCTGATTTATGCGTTAAAAGTGCTCATTTATACGGATAAACTCTGCCCTTTTGCCTTGAACTGGAACCAAATAGAGTGCAATCTGAGCAGTTACTGATTATTGATTATACTGAGTAGTTACATTATTTCTTACCTATAGATGTTTAGATATTAATTTTTGGAATCTGAGGCTTTAGCTTACGATTCCAGAAAGTATTTATATAAAGTCCTATATAACTGAAAATTTAAGAATCGTGTAGGGAATAACTTTCTGTAATTATTTTGTACACTTTCTTAAGGGGATAAAATGAATAAAATAACGGTAGCTAAATCATTGTGGCATTTACCGATTGCTATTGCTTTTTGTACGATGAGTGGAAGTGCTTTAGCTTTTCCTGGTGATAATAATCCTTTTTTTGGTGGCAGTAATAATGGCTGTGGGACGGATTGGCCCGTTTGGACACCAATGTACTGGATGGAAGAAATGGTCGATGCAATGAGAAATAACTCAAGTTATGATAATTGTTATCCATTTCAAGCCTATGGTGCTTATCCGCCCCAAACTTATAATCCTTATGCTCCTGCTATCACACCCGCTCAAGCTATGCAGTATCGAATAGCTCGTAATCCTGCTCAAATACTAGCTTATCGACAGCGCGCATTATCTCCTTATGCGCTAAGGGCATACCCTCTTTTACGTCAGCAAATTTCACCTTGGTCAGGTATAAGATCTCGCACATCAAGCTTTCCGTTTAGCACTGCTTTTGGTGGTCAGCGTGGCAGCTTTTCTAATTTGTTTGGGGGGCGAAAAAATTCAAGCATAATGCCTTTTTCTAGTGGTTTTGGTTCTTCTAACCCTTTTTCATCGGTATCACCAATGGGCAGCTTCGGCTCTCCTTTTGGCGCTGGAATGAGTCCCCTTGGAATGGGCGGTATGGGAATGCCTGGTATGAGTCCTATGAGCGGAATGGGCATGTCACCAATGGGGGGTGGTTTTTCTCCCTTTGGAGGAAGTCCATTTGGTGGGTCTTCTTTTATGCCTAAATTCTAGTAATTGATGTTACGCAATATAGAAAAATATTATCTATTTTTCCCTCCACCCGATGCGTTAGCGAGGCGGAGATAAAACTTCCATTCTAACCGCGCCGAGCATTTGCCCGAGAGAATGGATCAGCAGTGAAAGTGTTTGAGCGGAGTTTACGGAGCGAGTTTTTTCACTGCCCATTCTAGCGGGTGAAGCGCAGGAGTAAGCGGTTAGCTGGGTCGCCTTTTCTTTACTTACTTTCTTTTGGCGACGCAAAAGAAAGTAAGTCGTAGCCCTTTTACGGAATAGAGCAAAAGAACTTAAACTAAAAAGGGCTACGAAAACCTTCACTGATATTCTAAAGAGTGACTGCGTAACATCAGCTAGTAACTACTCAGCTTGCACTCTAAGTACCCGTGCAAAATTAATCTAACAATTTAGCCTCTTTTGCCTTGAACTTGAACAAAATAAAGCGCAATTTGAGCAGTTACAGACTTATGTAGATAGTGTCGTAACCCCATCTCTGCGTGATAAAAACATGGCATCGCCATAGCTAAAGAAACGATATTCCTTGGCGATGGCATGTTGATAAGCTTGCTTTATTGTTTCGTAGCCAGAAAATGCCGACACTAGCATCAATAAGGTAGATTCTGATAAGTGAAAATTTGTCACCATGCAATCGACTACATTAAATTGATAGCCAGGAGTGATAAATAAACGAGTATCGCCACTAAAAGGCTTTAGCTCACCTGCTTGTGCGGCGGATTCAAGACTACGTACAGACGTTGTACCTACCGCAATCACTCTTCCTCCACGTTGCTTACAAGCAGCAACCGCATTACAAACATCCTCGTCTACCTCTACCCACTCTGAGTGCATAATATGTTTTGATAAATCATCAACTCGTACAGGTTGGAAGGTTCCAGCACCAACATGTAGTGTTACCTGAGCGGTTTCTACGCCTTTTTTCTGTAGTTTCTCTAATAAGTCATTAGTAAAGTGTAAGCCAGCGGTGGGCGCGGCAACAGCGCCAGGCTTTTTAGCAAAGATGGTCTGATAACGCTCACGATCATCCTCAGTATCTGCTCGTTCAATGTAGGGAGGGAGAGGAATATGACCATATTTTTCTAGTAACTCTAAAGCCGCTGTCTCATTGAGTATTTTAAGCTTAAATAAAGCACCTTGACGACCTGTTACCTCGACTTTAATCCTACCTTCCAGATTTAGGAGCGACCCCTTTTTAGGTGATTTACTCGCCTTTATATGTACTAATAACTCCTTTTCAGAGAGTAGGCGTTCGACTAATACCTCAACTTTTCCACCTGTCGATTTTTGACCGTATAAGCGCGCAGGAATGACTCGTGTATTATTAAAAACAAGTAAATCATTCGCTTGGATTAAACCAAGCAACTCATTAAATACTTTATCAGAACACAATGCAGTATCATTTTCTTGATTCTTAACCAGCAGTAAACGACTTGCTGTACGCTCCTGTAAAGCTTCTTGAGCAATAAGATGGGGCGGTAAATGGTAACTAAAGTCAGATAATTTCATGGAGTGGATAGTAGCTAATCTGAATTAAATCTTCATCTAATATCATTATTTCATGCACGTATCCTTAAGATACGGTAAGGCGTAATAGCTTTAAGGAAGGATGGAAACGACATAATTCTTAATATATTTAAATGCTTAAATCATTGATTGAGAATCAGGTGTTTGGTATACAAGCTCATTAATCTAAGGTTAAGAAAAGTGAGCATTCGATGAAAGTATATTTATATTTTTTCATTTTATGGTTAATGCTACCCTCTCAGAGTTTGGCTACAATGGTTCACCCTATTGCTAGTGGGTATGAAGACCAAGAACAATATATTGTCGAAATTAAATCAATCGGCTATTTTTATCGTTTAAATATTTATAATAAACACAATATCTTAATCGACAGTACCATTCAGTTTACTCAAGGTTCTGATTTAGATGCTTTTATTGTTGAAGGTGACAATGGTAATTTAAAAGTAGTCGTTGTTATGACCTTAGATGATTTGACGGAAGCAAATGAAACCTTTGTATTTGATGGGGAGTTCCTTGTTAAATCATAAGTAGCCGCGCAAAATTGATCTAACCATTTAGCTCCTGTTTTCTGAGCTTCTCAGGGGAGGGCTAAATAACTACTTTGTTCATACCAATCTCCTAAAACAATACGTTTAACAGAATAGTGGTCTAGGTCAAACTCATGTGTAGCAGGTCGGTGAGTGTGACCATGAATCAATAGTGTCACATCGTATTTCTTCATTATTTTTTCGACTTCAGCTTGGTTTACATCAAGAATACGTTCTTGTTTACCCTTCATTTTTTCTTGGCTAATTTGACGTAATTTGAGTGCCTCAGCAATACGTTCTGTTAAAGGTTTAGATAAAAATTCACGCTGCCATTGTGGATTGCGTAGTACCGCTCGTAACTGCTGGTACTCAATATCATCAGTACATAAGGTATCACCATGCATGAGCAAGGTTTTTTTGCCATAAAGATTAATTAGATGATACTCATCAAGTAGCGTCGCCCCCATTCGTTTTATACATTGATCGCCAATTAAAAAATCACGATTACCATGTGCAAAATAAATTTTTGTACCGCTATGAGAGAGTTCTTTAATGTGGCGTACTACTTTGAGCGCAGATGCTCCTAGCGGTGTATCAAGAATATCATCACCAACCCAAGCTTCAAATAAATCTCCAAGAATATAGAGTGCCTCAGCCTCATCTTTAATTTTTGCTAAAAAATCAAAAAATTGCTCAGTAATATGAGGGCGACTATCATCAAGGTGTAGGTCGGAGATAAACCATGTTTTCATAGGCAAATTCTGTATTAAGGTGTTCTTTTAGCAGTCATACTTGTGCTAAAACAAATGGGGACTACCAAGTACTGGATTTACTAGTGAGTGGATAATATTGCCAAAAATCAATATAATCGGTATTAATTAAGTGATAATCGGCTAATTAATACGATCGTGCATACGATTAAAGGGGTTTTATAATGAATCAAACTGTTCGTAATACATTGCAACTTCAGATTGATCAGTATACACGAGAAATATTAAACGCCACTGAAAAGTCGTGGGAAGCGTTAAAGAATAAAGACAGAAAACAAAATATTTTTTGGTTAAATGAAAAGAAAAAACTCACGGAAGAAAGAACACGGTTACAGCAAAAACTACAGCAAACACCCAGTGAAGAAAGCACTATAAAGCCTAAAACACAACAGGAAATAAAAGATAAAATAGTTAGTTTAAATAAAATGGCACAAGAGGCGGATAGAAACATGCGCCTTGCTCTAGTGGATAAACAGCTTTCACTTGCAAATGATTTCTTACGTCGTAGAAATCAATTTAATTTTGAGGTTAAGCAACTCAATGAATTATTAAAATCTCCCCAAAAGAAGGAAAAAACAGCATCTAAAATTAAAGAAGAAAAACCCTTAACGCATAATGAAATAAAAGCAAAAATCAGAGAGTACAATAAAAAAGCCTTAGATGCAGACAAACAAATGAGGGTTGCGTTAGGTAATAGAGAGATAGAGAAAGCCAACGAGTTACTACAGCAACGAAATTATTTAAACTCAGAAGCAAAAAAGCTTGTAAAATTACTCCAGCAACCTAAAGTGGAAGCTGAAAAAGCTGAAAAAGCTGAAAAAGCTGAAAAAGCCG
>JALVDG010000015.1 GCA_027009095.1 Thiotrichaceae bacterium | reverse complement strand
CGTTTGTCGACAATTTTTTTAGTACGCTTCATGCGCTCGTTATGTCTTTCTTCTCTCGTTGAATCACTCATCTAAGTAACCTATTTTGTTTTTGTAATGATCTAGCGCAATATTGTATTTATCTAATAAACCTTTAAAGCTTGCTTTACTCTTATCAAAGCCTTGCATACTCTTATCAAATTTAACGATATTATTAATTTCTATAAAAAAATCATCTGAATTTGGATTACGTTTACTAAGATCTTTTTGCTTAAGTGCTGTAGGATAGTCAACATCAACAAAGTGTTTAACAAACTGTGTGATCTCTTGTGTTGCCTCGATTAAACGTTGCCCTAAATCATCCTTTGCTTTGAGTCGTTTCAACGCTTCACTATACGTATTAATAATTGCACGGTGCTGTGCATTATCAAAGTCAGCTACTTTTTGATAAGTTGCCTCAAACTTGTCGGGGTTAAGCGTATAAAATAACCGTAAATAATTAGCTCTTCCATATAACCTGACCTCATCCCCTAAAATGCTACATTTTGATAGTATTTGCTCATCATTGCTTTTGCCATTGCAAGCAGTTGCCATAAAAGCCATCAGCAAGATAAGAAAAAAAGAATACCAATTAACAACCATTCTTAAAAAGCCTACAAATTGTATAACTACTCAGCATAATTAGTACCCCAATCAGTTTGCTTTGATGGGAACAGCGAACTAAACTAATTGGAGCATAGTAATAGACTAGAGTGTCTTTATTAGCTGCCTATTCAGATTTAAAAATCTATTTTAGACAGTCCCATTTCTCAATAAAACCTAAATCACCCGAAAATTAGCCTGCAAATCAGCAATATCAACCGAACTTACTTGCACGGTGAGCGATTGGTCTAACTCTACTTTTTCTTTAGGTCGTATTTTTGGCTCTAAAGCTAGGGTTGGCATAATAACCGTCACATTACGATCCGTTTGGAAAACAACTATCGCCTCTCCTTGCCAGTCTTTATTGGCTTTTAAATAAAGCATTTTCCAGTGTTGATTAGAGAAACGTTCTGTTTTGCGTGATGCAAACGAGGCTTCATCTGCTAGACCTATTCGTTCTATTAGTGCGTCTTGGTCTAACAAAGCTTGTCCTGTTAAAAATGCACGGAGTTGTTGATGCACTACTAGGTCAAGATAGCGTCTTAGCGGACTGGTGACACGTGTATAGTATGGTAAGCCCAAACCAAAATGAGGCTCTGGCGCAGTAGCATGGCGCGAGGATTTAAAATGACGACGATAAGCATAATGCTCAGATGGTTTTTCTGGGTGCTGTATTTCTTCTGGCTCGGGCTGGGAGGCATACGGAATTGGGATGTTATTGTCTTCTGCAAAGCGTGCAACAGCCTCACCTGCTGCTAACATGCACTCCATCACTAATAAGCGACTACCTGTTGTTGAGTAGGGAGTTACCTCTATTTTTCCTTCTTTGACGGTGATATTAACTTCAGGCAAGTCTAACATCGCCGCATTGTTATCCATGCGACGCTGATGATAACGCTCTGTCACTGCTTTTATATCGGCAAAGGTAGTGTCTAGCTCGGCATCGGCATCATCATAAGTAATGCGTGTTACTTTAAGTAGTGAAAAGCAGACTTCAATATTTTCTAGCTCACCTGTTTCGCTGACTTCAAAGCCTATCGATAAGGCAGGGCTTTGTTCTTGTAAACCTAAGCCTAAACGCTCGGTAATACCTGCAGGTAGCATATGGATAACTTGATCGGGCAGATAAAGGTTTGTGCCTCGACTACGTGCTTCAATATCTAACTCCGAGTCTGGACTAATAATGGATGAGGCATCGGCGATATGTACCCACAAACGATTACCGTCTAGGGAGATTGCATCATCAGGGTCTTGATTTCCTACATCATCAATCGCCCATGCTTGCATATGTTGAAAATCGCGACGCTCACACTCGACTGCATCAGGAATATCTAGCTCTGGGTTGCTCATATCAACCCCCATACGACGCGGCCACGGGTTATATTCTTCCTGCCAATATCCTAACTTTAAGAGTAATTTATGTGCATCTTCTTTGGTTTCACGAATCCCAATCGTTTTTAGAATACGGCTATTTTCTCGCTCTCCACAAGCTAGCTGCTCAACTTCAACTAAATGGCTGCGGTCTTCATCAATGATTTTTCCTGATTTAATCCGTGCTAGCAGTGAGTTCCATGCTTCTTTTTGTGCTTTTTTAGCTTCACGCTCGGCTTTATCTGCTTTGATGACCTCTAGTGGACGGGTATTGATCGCATCAATATCACCTTCAAAATAGAGACCATCGACAACTAACATCCAGCTTGACCATGCTGTTTGCGGGGTATAGTCATCGTACAAATATTCAGCTAATTCTTCGAGTGTAACGGTTTCTTCTTCTAATAACTCTAGTATTTCGTCGAGTGATTCCACCTCATTTGGAGGTGATAAATCTAAGCTATCAACATCCTTACAGGGCCCAGGATGAAGTAATTTAATGTCTTTATCGCGTACCCGTTTGGTGGTTTTAAAAAATAAAATATCAATTTTATCGCTAACAGCAGTCACTATTGCCGCTTTGCTTTTGTAATAGACCAAGGCACCTGATTTTATATTTGACATTTATTTTTTCTGCATGAATTTAAGGGATGCCTATAGTAGCGCACAAGCAGAACGTTTGTAATATTCCATTTGTTGATTATTGTTAATATCCATCAAACGAGAAGATGGATACTTTAGTCCATTTATACCCAGCTATTTTATAGTTTTCCACTACACTCTAAATTTGATATTTCACAAACAAGATGGAGAGCAGGCAATATTGTGTGGAAAACGTATAAGCAAAATATAACCCCTCTTATTGCTAGTCTTTTCTTGCTGATATTAGTGAGCTTGTTATATCTCGAAAAAATTCCCGTGGCGCAAACCTTTCTGCAACGTCTCAACTCTATTGCTTATGATTTACGCTTAAGAACTTCCGCAAGTGGCAAACTAAGTGAGTTTCCGCCCATTTATATTATTGATATTGATGAAGTTAGCCTTAAAAAAGAAGGACGATGGCCTTGGAGCCGAAAAAAACTGGCTGTATTAGTTGAAAAACTTCATAAGGCAGGCAGTGCCGTGATTAGTTTGGATATTACACTCACAGAACCCGAAACCAACCCTGTTGATCAAGTCAAACAAGTCTTAAATAAGCATCATCCAGAACTATCAAATACTTTAAATTCCCTTCGAGAGCAGCTTGATGGTGATGCTCATCTTGCTGCCAGCATAAAAAATAAGGGGGTTATTTTAGGTTATTTATTTCACCCTAAAACACACTTTGTTAAAGGCAAAATTAAAGCCTCATTGATAAAAAATAATATTCCTTTAAATCAACTCAGTAGCCTTACAATGCAGGGTTACACTGCAAACTTACCGCAATTAGCTCAAGCAAGTGTACAAAATGGTTTCTTTACCGTACAACCTGATAATGACGGTGTGGTACGCAAAGCAGCTTTAATTTTAGAACATGACAACAAACTCTATACCTCCTTAGCCGTTGAAACTGCCAAACTTTATCTTGGTGCAGATAAAGAAGCGTTATCCCTTCGCAGTAAAACTGTTGCTGATGTGCAAACGATTACCCACATTATTATTGCAGGACAAGCTATCCGCACCGATGCGACAGGGCAAATTTTAATCCCCTATTTAGGTCGAGAGAAAACCTTTCCGTATATCTCAGCAACGAAAGTGCTACACGATAAAGCGATTCCAGATTTAACGGATGCTATTGTGATTGTGGGTACTTCTGCACAAGCCTTGTCTGATTTGCGTACTACGCCATTGCAACCTAGCTATCCAGGTGTTGAAATTCAAGCGACACTCGTGCATGCCTTATTAAACCCTGATCTTATTCCCTACTCACCAGAGTGGAAAGATGGTGCAATTATTACCCTGCTAACGGGGTTGAGCTTGCTGATGATGTTGCTGTTCCCAATGTTGCGACCTCTGAGTTTAATACTAATTGGCTTTACTTTATTAGCAATGGTCATCGTACTAAATATTTGGCTATGGAATACCCAACGGATTAATCTTGACCTTATTTTACCTGCTTTATTAATTATATTAAGTAGTACCGCCTTTGTTTTACATCGCTTAATCCATGAGCATAATCAACGCCAACATATTCATGATATGTTTGGTCAATATGTTCCGCTTGAGCATATTGATCGACTGTTAGAAGACCAAAAAAATATTAATATGGATGGTGAACGTCGTGAAATGAGTGTTTTATTCTCTGATATTCGTAACTTCACCGCCTTATCAGAAGGGCTAAGCACCCAACAATTAAAACAATTTCTTAATATTTACCTCACCCCCATTACTGCCATTATTTTTAATCAACAAGGTACGATTGATAAATATATTGGTGATTTAGTCATGGCGTTTTGGGGTGCGCCACTTAATGACCCGAAACACGCAGAACATGCCGTGAAAGCCGCATTAGAAATGCGCGATAAAACCCGTAACATGCAAAATAAATTTCAGGCTTTGGGTTTAAAAGAAGAAGTAGTGGCAGGAACTGGCATCCACACAGGAGAGATGAATGTAGGTGATATGGGATCAAACTATCGACGTGCTTATACCGTATTAGGTGATGCAGTTAACCTTGGCTCACGCCTAGAAAGCCTGACAAAGCAATACGCTGTTTCCATATTAACAAGCGAAGATACCATGCAACTTTGCTCTTCTATTGCATTTCGACAGATCGATTATGTGCGCGTCAAAGGCAGACAGGAAGCGGTAAAAATTTATGAGCCAATTTGCCTAAGAAATACGCTCACACAAACACAACAACAAGCAATTATGGCGCACCACAAAGCACTATCTGCCTATTTTTCAGGAGATTGGATAACTGCGGAGAAAGAAATCTCTGCATTATTAGCATCGTCCAATGATCCTCTTTATAAAGTGTATCTACAACGTATTCAAAAATATAAGCTACACCCCCCTGCTGATTGGGATGGTATTTACACCCACAGCAGCAAATAACGGAGACATGAAATGTTATCTCAAATACCTTTATTTTCAGGTCTAGAAAAAGAAATATCAGAAGAATTATCGAGCCTATTAAGCAAAAAAAACTTTAAACGAAATGAATTTCTTATTTCTCAAGGTGACTTATCCAGAAGTCTTTTTTTTATTACCAGTGGACGAGTAAAAGTATTTAGTAATGACGATGAAGGCAAACAGACTATCTTCGCTTTTCTAAGTGAAGGCGATTATTGTGGAGAGCTGAGTTTACTGGATGCACAACCTCGCTCAGCCTCAGTTGTTGCCTTAGAAAAAACCAGCACCTTAATATTAACCTTTGATCAATTTAATCATTTTTTGCAAAAACATCCGCAAGTTTGCTTCCCAATGTTTACTGCCTTAACTACACGTATACGAGAGATAGATGAAACTATATGCAGCCTAGCATCGTTAGATATCTATGGACGATTAATTCAACTACTCTACAAAGAAGCAAAAAACGAAAATGGAAAACTAATAACGCAACGCCTAACCCAGCAAGATATTGCGGAAATGGTTGGCTCATCACGCGAAATGGTGTCGAGGATTTTGTCGGAGCTACGCAAAGGCGGATATATTCAGATTGATAAAAAGCGGATTAGTATTGAAAAACGCTTGCCACGCCATTGGTAATTGTATGATATTAGCAGCTACTGATTATACCGAGTAGTCACTATTAGCGAAGGTCTTCTAAAGAGTAACTGTGTAATATCAGTTATTTTATGCGACTGCGTGTAACTTCTCATAATCCACAGGCAGCGTGCTGAATAATTTCAGCCATAGGAGGGATCTGATTTTTTTCTGAGGTTCGATCTGTTAGGTATTTCCAGAATGAAATACCGTGCTTTCG
>JALVDG010000014.1 GCA_027009095.1 Thiotrichaceae bacterium | reverse complement strand
CTAAATAAGCCTTGCCAAATATTAGCTAATGATAATATACTAGGGTCATCTGTACAGTTATCAGCGGTTACGAAATGGGTATTTTCAACCGTCTTAGTGTGCAGATTTATACCCTCCTAGCGGTTGGCACCTTTTTCGAAAGGTGTCCTTTTTAGGAGAGCTTCTCTTACTCTAATCTACTTGCTAGACCCTCTCTTTTAGTATCCTCCTTACTTTTTACTGTTTTTTTATTCGCTAATTTTTTACTGTTCAGCATACTGGGTACTATGCTCTCTAGCACCTTATTAGTCTTTTCTGTCTGACTAGTTTTTGGTAAATTTTCTTTTTCTATTAGATTTTTTTGCTCTGTTAAACGATTAAAGCGCTTAATATTAAGCGCATATTCTTTTTCTAGCTTATTTTTTTCAACCATATTCTCTGTGATAGCCTGTTGATATACTTTTAAGCCATCCAACATATCATCAATCTTTTTAGTTAAAATTTCCTTAAATTTAGGATTCTTCATTTTTTCTTGTTTTATTTCAGCCTTTGCCAGTCTAGATGAAAGAACTTTATGACGCTTTTTGAGCAATTTAATACTCATAGTAGCCATCTCTATTTTACCCTCATAAACATTAATCAGTTCCTTTTTATTAGAATAAATAGCAAGCAATTGATCATCTTCCATTTTTTTTAATTTAGCCTTTAAGGCCTTTTTCTTTCTCTCTTCCTCATCCTTTTTTTTCTGAATTTCTCTATCCAGAATTTCTTGTTTTTGCTTAGCTGAAAGTTCTATTTGTTTCTTTAGACCAGTAGGACTTAGCTTAACATGCCCATACTTTACTGCTTTAGGAGGAATCCTATCGGAATAATGTACATTGCCTTTAGCATCAATCCAGCGATACAATCCCGCCGAAGTTGATGTTGAATATAAAATCAATGTAATTGAGAAAAGAGCTAATATTTTCATTATTAACCTTAATATTTTTATTATAATGGGGGCTTTTTAAAAACGATATAAGGAATTGAAATGATTTGAATTCTTCTATCACTACCCTTTCAAGCAATTATTTTTGTAACAATACTTCGGACACTTTTAGCTTATATGAATCAATCAGTTAGATTTCTGAGTTGAATTAATTGCATGTTAGGGTGTTTCCCTAATATGCAATTAAATACAATATATTTGTAACTTCTTGATTTTATTTGTTTATAATATCAAAAAACTGTCCGAAGTATTGTTGTAACTACTCAGCTTGAACTCTATTTTGCCCGATTTCTGCGTTAAAAGTGCTCATTTATACGGATAAACTCCGCCCTTTTGCCTTAAATTCGAATAAAAGAGTACAATCTAAGCAGTTGCTGATTATACTGAGTAGTTACCTATTTTTAACATAAAACCCATTAGGGTATCTCTATTGTTAGGATAAATTTTATTCAATTCTATCATGCTTCTACTCTAAGCATGTCACTATCCGATAAAACACCCTTTGATGAGTCATCTAATATGAAACCCTATCAAAAAGAATTTCTTAACTTTGCCATTGATAATAATGTTTTACGCTTTGGTGAGTTCACCTTAAAATCAGGTCGGCTTAGCCCCTATTTTTTCAATTTTGGATTATTTCAAACAGGATCGTCATTGGCTCGACTTGGTGACTACTACGCTCAGGCGATTGTTGATTCGGGTATCGAGTTTGATATGTTATTTGGCCCAGCCTACAAAGGCATTCCTTTAGTTTCTGTTGTTGCCGCTAATCTATATGAGAAACATAGCATTGATTATAACTACGCTTATAACCGTAAAGAGACGAAAGATCATGGTGAAGGCGGCAATATTGTTGGCGCACCACTTGAAGGGCGAGTTTTAGTGGTAGATGATGTTATTAGCGCAGGCACAGCCTCTCGTGAAGCCGCTCAGATTATCGAAAACAATGGTGCAAAACTAGCAGGGATCACCATATCGCTTGACCGACAAGAAAAAGGTCTGGGTGAAAAATCAGCGGTACAAGAAGTTGAAGAAAGCTACAATATTAAAGTAGCAAATATTATCGGTCTGACGGATGTGATTGAGTACATCAACACTAATATTAGTGACGATGATTTGCATAAAAAAATAAATGCTTATCGTGATCAATATGGTGTTATCTAAATAACTGATGTTACGCAGTCACCTATTCACATATCAGTGAAAGTTTTCGTAGCCCTTTTGAGTTTAGGTTCTTTTGCTCTCTTTCTTAGCTAGGGCTACGACGTACTTTCTTTTGCGTCGCCAAAAGAAAGTAAGCAAAGAAAAGGCGACCCAGCTAACCGCTTACTCCTGCGCTTTACCCGAGAGAATGGAAGTTTTGGCTCCGCCTCGCTAACGCATCGGGTGGAAGGAAAAATAGATAATGTTTTTCTATATTGCGTAACATCAATAAATAATCATATTGTTCTACTAACTGTAGCTGGCAGTAGAACAACTGGTAGCTAAATCTTACAAAAAATGACACCTCATTAAACCGAAGCAATTCGCTCGAGTGCTTTCTCCAAGTTTTCCATACTCGTTGCATACGACACACGGATATGACCTGCTAAACCAAAAGCACTTCCTGGTACTAAAGAAACACCGTTATCAAGCAAACGGGTGGCTAGTTCAGCATCGGTATTCACGCCATCTAATCGAGCAATTAAACCTTCTACATTAGGAAAACTGTAGAATGTCCCATCCGATGGCAAACACTCAATGCCATCAATTTTATTTAATGATTCAACCACAAAATCATGACGCTCTTCAAAAGCCTTCAGCATTGGTTTAAGGCACTCTTGATCACCATTTAAAGCGGCTACCGCAGCCACTTGCGAGATAGAAGTAGGATTAGAAGTGCTTTGCGATTGAATTTTTTTCATTGCTTTAATTAGCTCAACAGGGCCTCCTGCATAACCAATTCGCCAGCCAGTCATGGCATATGCTTTTGATACACCATTTAAAACAACCGTACGATCATAAAGCTCAGGAGTCGCATTGACGATATTTGAAAATTGATTATCACCAAATAAAATTAGCTCATACATATCATCGGTTGCGATAACAATATCGGGATATTTTAAAAGCACTTCACCTAAAGCCGCCAACTCATCTTTACTATACATAACACCCGTTGGATTAGATGGACTATTAATCACAAGCAAACGTGTTTTATCGGTAATAGATGCTTCTAAAACATCTGGTGTTAATTTAAAGTTAGTCTCCTGCCCTGCCTCCACAATCACAGGAACACCACCGCCGAGTAACACCATATCGGGATATGACACCCAGTATGGAGCAGGAATAATCACCTCATCGCCATCATTCAATAACGCTTGGCACAAATTAGAAAAACTCTGCTTGCCGCCACAAGATACTAAAATTTGATCAGCTTCATAGCTCAGGTCATTATCACGCTTAAACTTTTTAATAATGGCATCTTTTAATTCAGGAATACCATCAACTGCGGTATAACCCGTTTTATTATGCGTAATCGCTTCGATACCCGCTGCTTTAATATGTTCTGGCGTAGGAAAATCTGGCTCTCCTACACCTAAAGAAATAATATCCTTCCCTTGAGCTTTTAATTTCAGCGCTAAAGCACTAATTTCTAAAGTTGGTGAAGGTTTTACACGCTGAACACGCTCAGAAAGTTGGATTGTCACAAGTATTCCCCTATTAAAAATTCATATAAGGAACATCATAAATCTAATAAAATAAACGAGCAAAATATTTGATTTATTATGTCCTTTTATTTAATCACTATATTCTCTGAAAACAAGTATATACGCAACGACCCAGCTTGTACTCTATTTTGCACAATAAGTGAATTAAAAATACGCATTTATATCAAATTCTCCATGATTTCGCCCTGCTACTGCAAAAAATAATAAAAATCTAGTAACTACAAAATCTAAACGATAATCACTCACTTATTAAATTTCACTTGATGACTAAAAAAGCTGAAGCTTTCACTCCTTATAGAGCACAATCTGAGCAATTACTGATTATGTTGATAGTTACTTTCAGCTAAGATATAGCCATGACAACTAACTTCCAATTAGAAACAAAATTTCAGCCCGCAGGTGATCAACCCACTGCAATTAAATCATTAGTCGAAGGATTAAATGATGGTTTAATGCAGCAAATATTGTTGGGGGTAACTGGATCAGGAAAAACCTTCACCATTGCCAATATTATCGCACAAACTCAGCGTCCTACTATTATTATGGCGCACAATAAAACACTCGCTGCCCAGCTATACGGTGAATTTAAGGAGTTTTTCCCTAACAACTCTGTGGAATATTTTGTTTCCTACTACGATTATTACCAACCAGAGGCTTATGTGCCCGCCTCTGGCACATTTATCGAAAAAGACGCATCTATTAATGAACATATTGAGCAAATGCGTCTCTCGGCAACGAAAGCATTAATGGAAAATTCTAGTACCATTATTATTGCCACTGTTTCAGCTATTTATGGACTTGGTGACCCGAAGTCTTATCTTAAAATGATGCTTCATTTAGATCGTGGCGAAGCCGTTAATCAACGTGATATTTTACGTCGTCTTGCCGAATTACAATACACGCGTAATGATATTGAGTTATCACGCGGTACTTACCGAGTACGTGGTGATGTTATTGATGTACATCCTGCCGATTCCGACCATGAGGCAGTACGCATCGAGCTATTTGATGATGAGGTTGAGCAACTCAGTTATTTCGATCCACTCACTGGCGAAGTATTACGTAAAGTGCCTCGTTTAACCATTTACCCAAAAACGCATTATGTTACTCCGCGCGAAGTTATGCTCAAGGCGGTCGAACAAATTAAAATCGAGCTAAAACAACGCCTAGAACAACTCTACGATGAAAATCGTTTAGTAGAAGCACAGCGTCTAAAAGAGCGCACCGAATATGATATTGAGATGATAATGGAAGTGGGCTACTGCTCTGGTATCGAGAATTACTCACGCTATTTATCAGGACGACCTATTGGTGCAGCACCGCCCTGTTTATTTGATTATCTACCTAAAGACTCACTCGTTGTTATTGATGAATCTCACGTCACCGTGCCACAAATTGGCGCGATGTATAAAGGGGATTTTTCACGGAAAACCAATCTAGTAGAATACGGCTTTCGCCTACCTTCTGCCCTTGACAATCGCCCACTGCGTTTTGAAGAATTTGAAAAACTTATCCCCCAAGTCATTCATGTCTCTGCCACACCTGGAAACTACGAAATTGAGCATTGTGACAATATTGCCGAGCAAATTGTGCGCCCTACTGGTTTACTCGACCCAATAATTGAAATACGCCCTATCGCCTCACAAGTAGACGATGTTATGTCCGAGATAAACCAACGTGCCGCCAATAACGAGCGTGTATTAATCACCACCTTAACCAAGCGTATGGCAGAAGACTTAACAGATTATCTGATGGAACACGATGTTCGCTGCCGCTATTTACACTCCGATATTGATACTGTAGAGCGCGTGGAAATTATCCGTGATTTACGCTTAGGCGAGTTCGATGCACTCATCGGTATCAACTTATTGCGTGAAGGTCTGGATATGCCAGAAGTCTCTCTTGTCGCAATACTGGATGCCGATAAAGAGGGTTTTTTACGCTCCGAACGATCCCTTATCCAAACGGTAGGACGTGCCGCTAGAAACTCAGAAGGCAAAGCTATTTTATATGCTGATAAAATCACAAAATCCATGCAAGCTGCCATCGATGAAACTGAACGTCGTCGTAAAAAACAAATAGCTTATAATAAAAAGCATAATATTACCCCTACCACCATCCGCAAAGATGTAGCAGACATTATGGAAGGTGCTTATGGCGGAACCTTAAAAGGCAATAAAAGAAAACCTGCAAAACAAGTAGCTGAACAACAAGCCAAATACAACAGCA
>JALVDG010000013.1 GCA_027009095.1 Thiotrichaceae bacterium | reverse complement strand
CTCTGATATTCTAAAGAGTGACTGCGTAACATCAGTTAAGTTAACACTTACTGAGTTTCCAAATAATCAATTAATGAATCTTCATTAAACTCACTATTATCCACCTTTAAATAAATAGCACCTTCTTCCAAGGAGATAGCACTTTCTTTAATGCCTGATATTTTATTCACTTGTAAAGTGGTATGACTAGGGTTAGCTAAGGCTTTTTTATTTAATTTGAATACTTGGCTTTTATAAAACTTAGGTTGTGGTAAACCAATTGCAACAAGTAACCAAATACTTGCCATGATAGCACCAAAGAACATTACGCCTTGGATTCCCCAGAGCGTTAGGGCTGTCCCCCCAATAATTCCGCCTATAAAAATTCCCATAAATTGAGAGGTAGAGAAAATACCCATTGCCGTGCCTTTGGTATTGACGCTGGAGTATTTAGCGACAAGGGACGGTTGTACCGCCTCTAAAAAGTTGAAACCAATAAAAAATAATAAAAAGGAGGCTAGTAACGGTATTTTTATAGCATTCATTAGCCCCATTACTACTTGTGCAATGATTAAAGCAGTCACGGATAATACAAAGAGGGATTTAATTTTTTGAAATTTCTCTGCAATCACAATGAGAGGGACAGAAAGTAGAAAGGACAGAACGAGCACTGGTAAATAAATCTGCCAATGATCAACGCTTGCAAAGCCTAAATTATCCCGAAAAATTAACGGAATAACGGTAAAATTGGCGGTCATAATCATGTGTAAAATAAATACGCCTAGATTCATGCGTAGCAAAGTAGGGTCTTTTAAAGCAGGGGCAAGATAACCTTGAATAATCCCCGCATCTCGATGTGAGTGGAGTTTTGGAGGTTGGGGCACAACAAATAAAATCAGTAAAATGCCGATAAGTGCTAAAATGCTAGTTGTCCAAAATACTCCACTAAGACCTGCCCACTCACTAATAAGAGGACCAATAATCATTGCGACGGAAAAAGAAATGCCGATGGTCATACCAATAATTGCCATGACTTTAGCGCGATGATTTTCGCGAGTTAGGTCGGCTGCCAGTGCCATTGTTGCTGCTGCAATAGCACCTGAGCCTTGTATGGCTCTGCCAATAATAATACTTTCTAAGCTAGTGGAAAGGGCGGCGACCACACTGCCTATCGCAAAGACTAATAAGCCACCTGCAATAACAGGTTTACGCCCAATTTTATCTGATAGTAAACCTAAAGGAATTTGTAAGGTAGCTTGGCTTAAACCGTAAATACCAATCGCAAGCCCGATTAAAAAGGGGGTTGCTTCAGGCATATTTTTTGCGTAGAGCGGAAACACAGGCAAAATCATAAATAAACCGAGCATCCGCACGGCGTAAACTGCTGCAAGAGATATTGCTGTACGTTTTTCTAGCTTATTCATAATTGAATATAATTACAGGTTGTAAGAGAGATTATGAAACGGCATATTACAACATCTCGAATAAGTAATCTTTGATATTTATTTAGTGATGAATCAAATTACTATTTTGTCACCTTTATAAATTCCTCCTATTTATAACTGGACTCTCTTGTGAAAACAATCAGCCTTCGTGGTGCGCGTACGCACAATTTAAAAAATATCAATTTAGATTTACCTCGTGATAAATTAATTGTTATCACAGGCTTATCTGGCTCAGGAAAATCTTCTTTAGCTTTTGATACTATTTTTGCAGAAGGTCAGCGGCGCTATGTGGAGTCCCTCTCTGCCTATGCTCGACAGTTTTTGTCGATGATGGAAAAGCCCGATTTAGATCATATCGAAGGTTTATCACCTGCAATATCTATTGAGCAAAAAACGACCTCACACAACCCACGCTCTACCGTTGGCACGATTACCGAAATTTATGATTACCTGCGTTTACTCTACGCCCGCGCGGGTCAGCCGACTTGTCCAACACATCATCAAGCATTAGAAGCACAAACTGTCAGCCAGATGGTTGATGCGGTGATGGCGCTCCCCGAAGGTAGTAAGTTGATGATGTTGGCACCTGTGGTACGAAATCGCAAAGGTGAGCATGTTAATTTATTTAAAGACTTTAAAGCACAAGGGTTTTTACGCGCAAGAGTTGACGGGGTGGTGTATGAGTTAGACGATGTACCTGATTTGGAGTTACGCAAAAAACATACCATAGAGGTCGTGGTTGATCGCTTTAAAATACGCGATGGTCTTCAGTTGCGCTTGGCTGAATCTTTAGAGACCACTTTGCGACTGTCCGATGGACTCGCCTGTATTGCATGGATGGATGCCGATAGTAAAGAAGATGAGCTACTCTTTTCGGCAAATTATGCTTGTTCTTTGTGTGGCTATTCTTTGCAGGAGCTAGAGCCGCGTTTGTTCTCGTTTAACAGTCCTAGCGGGGCATGTTCGACCTGCGATGGCTTAGGAGTACATCAGTTTTTTGATATTAATCGCGTGGTATCAAAGCCAAAGCTCAGTTTAGCAGAAGGTGCAATTAGAGGATGGGATAAGCGCAATGCTTACTATCATCAAATGATTACTTCCCTAGCCGATTGTTATGGTTTTGATGTTGAAACACCCTATGAAAAATTGCCGAAAAAAATCCAAAAAATTATTCTCTATGGTAGCGGGCGTAAGAAAATAGACTTCACCTATGTGGGGCAGAAAGGTCAAACTTTTCAGCGTACCCATGCGTTTGAAGGTGTCGTTCATAATATGGAACGCCGCTATAAAGACACTGATTCCAATACAGTACGAGAAGAACTCACAAAGTTTATGTCGGTAGAAAAATGCCCCGATTGTGATGGTATGCGTTTAAATGAATCAGCGCGTCATGTGTTTATTACCGATAAAAATCTACCTGAAATAACAAGCATGTCGATTGGTGATTGCTATGCCTTTTTTAATCAACTCGACCTACCAGGAAAGCAGGGTAAGATTGCCGATAAAATTGTGCGCGAAATTAAATTACGCCTAGAATTTTTGGTCAATGTAGGCTTGGATTATCTCACTTTAAGCCGTAGCTCAGAGACATTATCAGGTGGTGAGGCACAGCGAATACGTTTAGCATCGCAAATAGGCGCAGGTTTGGTTGGGGTGATGTATGTATTGGATGAACCATCAATCGGTTTGCATCAACGTGATAACGAGCGTTTACTAAAGACACTCACTCACCTGCGAGACTTAGGTAATACCGTCATTGTGGTTGAACATGATGAAGATGCTATCCGCAGGGCAGACTATGTGGTGGATATTGGTCCAGGGGCAGGCAAGCACGGTGGTTATATCACCGCTCAAGGAACACCCGAAGAAGTTGCCAATAATCCAGAGTCGAGTACAGGGCAGTTTTTATCAGGCAAACGAAAAATAGCAGTACCTGAAAAACGAGTACCCAGAGATAAGAAAAAAAGCTTACGTTTAATTGGAGCAACGGGGAACAATCTGCAATCGGTGACTGCCGAAATCCCCATTGGCTTAATGACCTGTGTGACGGGGGTTTCTGGCTCAGGGAAATCAACACTGATTAACCGTACTTTATATCCTAATGTGGCGCATTTTTTACATGGCAGCGACATAGCCAAATCACCTGTAAAGAAAATCGAAGGCTTAGATCATATTGATAAAGTCGTTGATATAAACCAAGCCCCCATTGGTCGTACACCACGCTCAAATCCCGCCACTTATACAGGTGTATTTACGCCTATTCGTGATTTATTTGCCTCGACTCCAGAGGCGCGTTCACGAGGTTACACCGCAGGACGTTTTAGCTTTAATGTCAAAGGAGGGCGTTGTGAAGCGTGTCGTGGTGATGGTTTAATCAAAGTAGAAATGCACTTTTTACCCGATGTTTATGTGCCTTGCGATGTTTGCAATAGTCAGCGTTATAACCGTGAAACCTTAGATGTGCGCTATAAAGGCAAAAACATCTACGAAGTGCTCAATATGACAGTAGAAGAAGCCGTCGAATTTTTTAGCGCAATCCCTAATATCTACCGAAAACTACAAACCCTAATGGACGTTGGACTCTCGTATATCACGCTAGGACAAAATGCGACCACCTTATCAGGAGGAGAAGCGCAACGGGTAAAACTAGGCAAAGAGCTATCCAAACGCAGCACAGGAAAAACCTTATTTATTCTCGATGAGCCAACCACAGGGCTGCATTTCCATGATGTCGATGTATTGTTAAAAGTGCTACATCGTTTACGCGACGAAGGTAATACCATTGTCGTTATTGAGCATAACCTTGACGTTGTAAAAACAGCCGATTGGATTATTGATCTTGGACCAGAAGGAGGCAGTGGCGGTGGTGAGATAATCGCTGTAGGCACTCCTGAAGAAGTGGCAGAGATTAAAGGATCATTTACGGGTGAATATTTAAAGCCAATGCTGGAGCGAGCTTAATGTCTAAAAAATCAATGGAAAAATATGATCAAAAACCACGTCAGGCACGCGATGATATTGTCATTGTGTTCCCTTATCACAATAAAAAAATATTAATTATCAAAGAGTACCGTAAAGATCATAATGCAGAAATGTGGAAGTTTGTCTCAGGTGGTATGGATAAACCGTATTTAGATAATTTAGAAACAGCAAAAGAAGAACTGGCGGAAGAAATCAAAATGGAATCCGATGATTGGTCTCTTTATCATCAATTTGATAAGCAATTTTCTTCAGTTAATATGTTTTATTTTATTGCCAATAACCCCCAATTAATGGCAAATCCTATCGAAAATCCTGATGAAGATGACATTATTGTCGATCAAAAATGGGTAGATTTAGAAGCGCTATGGAAAATGGTTGATACAAAAGAGATTATCTGGAAAGAGTCTGTATTAGTGGCGATTAATTTTTTGAGGAGTCAAGCTAAATAGTGTGTTTATTTTATAGGGTGTTGGAGTGCTGTAATATGCAAAGCGACACCCTACAACACTAAAATTAACGCTTATATTTTTCGTAAATTGCATGTATTTGTGGGTTTTTTGAGGCTTTAGCAAGGTCTAAGGCAGTCATACCATCGGATGTTTTAGCTGATAAAGACGCTTTACGGGCAATTAAATAATTAGCAACATCAGGGTGATCAAAACGGATAGCGTGGTGGATGGGGAGCCATTTTTTTGAGGTAGGAGCATTAACGGATGCACCTTGACTAACGAGGTATTTTACTAAACTTAAATCACCTTGTGAGGCGGCAATATGAAGCACAGTTTCTCCATTAAAATTACGGTGATCAACACTAGTGCCTTTGGCTAATATTTCTTTTATACGAGTCATATCATTTTTCTTTGCTGCGTAAAAAATAGCATCATCAGAGCCTCGTGTCATAGTATGACTTGCTGGTCGTCGCCATGCAGGGATTGATGATGTAGATGAAGGTGTGGATGCAGTAGTAGATGTTGGGGGAGAAGAAGTTGTCTTTAAAGCTGTCTTTATTGGTTTAGGTGTTACGACTCGGGCTTGTTTTTGAGGATTATTACCACAAGCACTAATGCTTATGAGACCAACAGCAATACTTAGGGTGGTGAGAAAATTTAGAGTTTTTTTAAGGGGTATCATTGGTTTCCTTAGTTGTTGAAAATTAATCAATCTGATTAAGTTTTACTCTTTTAATACTGCTATACTTTTTATCATATTGATCAACTAATGTGAACTTATTGTCTAAATATATTCCATATTTATATTTTTTCAGTACAAAAAAGTGTTTGTTCTATAATAACTTAGGAGGTTTAAAATCAGGAATAAAACACATGTCTACTCGTAAAATAGCGATTGCAACGCTTACAGTGTCTATTGCTATATTGGTGTTTAGCAACAATATTGCTATAGACCCTGTGTGGGAAACAACAAAAATAAGCCGTGTTGTTACAAAAGATCCAACGGGAATAGTAACGGATGATCAATGGGAGCCTAGAGATGATAATAGTATGGCTAAAGGCTCTGATAAGCTCCTTATAGAACCGCATGATGATGTCGTTATTAAA
>JALVDG010000012.1 GCA_027009095.1 Thiotrichaceae bacterium | reverse complement strand
CAGCATAATCAGTAACTGATTATGCTAAGTAGTTACCATTAGCTTGATTTTCAGACAAAGCATAAAAGGGAATATTTTTTTACCCATTTTTCATTTATTCCACGAATACTTGCATAGTATCCCTAAAACTAAATTCCAAAAATTATCTATTTGAAGAGTTCAAATATGATAAACACGATCAAAATCTCATTAACTAATTCACAACCTTAGCTAACCACTGCTCAATTATACACATTTTGTTTCGGCTAATATCTCCGTTTGCAAAACCCGATACTTGTACTAAACGACCTGATAATGGCTCTACTTCAATGGTTGCACAACGTCTATTATTTAAGCGTAGTGAAACAATGGCAGATTCTTGGATATAGCAATCATAGTCATACGAGGCAACACAATGCGCCATTGCCTCACCTTCCTCAATTAATTCTTCACTTGAGGTTAATTCAGTGAATTTCCATTTTGTTGCCTTTTTAGTAGATATCTCCCAATCCCATCCCTGATTTTTCCACACAAAATCACTATCTGCATATTTTTTAATTCAAGCTGTGCTAAACGTTCCTGCTCTTCTGTATGTTCCATACGCTCTATTTCAACTAAACGACGTGCTTCTGCTAATCGGGCAGATTCCATACGACGCATTACCCCCTGTGCATGATACTCAACCGCATTATCAAGTACTTTAGCCCGCCCGAATGGGCTTAAGCTCGTGGTTAAAACCACCGGCTTTCATCCGTATTCTCTTTCAGTCGGCGGTTTAGTCCACCGATGGGCTCGGTTTTCCGAGCCAAATCAACTAGCTTTAGCTGGTGCGTTGTTTAGTTTTTCAAAAAACAACGATCACCCTATCTACTCATTAAAAGTATCATAAAAATTATTTTAATATCAAAATAGATACATTACTTTACTAACACTACCCAAGCTTTTGTTGTTACATTCATGGTATCGAGCATTAGTGAACAGATCCCTATGATGAGTACGATTGCCGACAAATACCCGTGTTGGGAAACAAATGAGTTATGTGCCTTGTTTGATAAATCAGGTAGAGGAGGAAATCAATACTTAGAAAAATAAACAAGTTATTAAACTGATCAAGCTCCCCTCCACAATCCTTAAGCTAAGTTTTAATTGATTTCCCAAGTAACATCCGCTGCTTGACGATTTTCAAAAACATCATGTACTCTAAAAATATGAACACCTGCAAGCACGCCTACTGTGGTAGTTGCACAGGTAGCTGCGGCTAATTTAGATGAGCTTTTTTGCTGACAAATTTCACTTAAAAAACGTTTACGACTTGTACCTAATAACACCTTATAACCTAAGGTAGTTATAGTATTTAAATGTGACATCAACGTAATATTATGTTCAAAGCTTTTACCAAAACCAATACCAGGATCTAGGATGATATTTTCAGACTTTATACCTGCTTTAAGTGCCGCTTCTGCTCTTTGGTGTAAATAAGCAGTTACCTCTTCTACTACATCATTATATTGTGGTTTGTCTTGCATCGTGGCAGAGATACCTTGACGATGCATTAAAACAATAGGAGCGTGTGTGCTAGCAGCAAGTGATAGCATATCAGCCGAATCCTCCCCCGCAGACACATCATTAATCCAATTAGCACCTGCTTCTAGGGCTAACTTAGCTACCTGGGCATTAGTGGTATCAATACTAATTAAAATAGAGCGATCAATATTATCTCTTAGTAACTCAATCACAGGAATAACACGTTTTATTTGCTCTGCTTCACAAACAACATCAGCTCCAGGACGTGTTGACTCACCACCAACATCAATAATATCAGCCCCCTCACGAATCATCCGCAAAGCATGATCCAGTGCTAAGGTGGGTGAATCATGTTCACCGCCATCTGAAAAGCTATCAGGGGTGACATTCAGTATTCCCATTATTTGTGGACGTTGACTACTCATTTTTTAATCCTTCGCATCATCGGCAAGTACTTGAGAGCATTCCTTGATTAAAGCAGGACCTTTGTAAATAAGTGCAGTGTATATTTGCACCAATTTTGCACCTGCTTTGATTTTATCTAACGCATCCTTGCCTGATGCTATTCCCCCTACTCCTATAATTGGAATTTTATCACCTAGAATTTGATAAAACTGGGAAATAATAGCTGTTGATAGGTCACGTAGAGGCTCACCACTCAGACCTCCCGCCTCATTCCCATACTGCATATCAGTGACAGCATCACGAGATAATGTTGTATTGCTTGCAATTAACCCATCGATATTATTATCTAATAAGGTTTCTGCAATAAATGTTACTTCATCAGGCGTTAAATCAGGTGCTACTTTTACAGCCAGTGGAACATATCTCCCCTGTTTTTCAGATAGTATTGATTGCTCTTTTTTTAATGTTGAAAGCAATTTATTTAGCTCATCACCATACTGTAAATCGCGTAAACCTGGGGTATTGGGGGATGATATATTAATGGTTATATAATCTGCTAAGGCATAAGCTTCACGTAAACAAATCAAATAATCATCAACAGCATTCTCCACCTTAGTATCAAAATTCTTCCCAATATTGATGCCAATAACACCTGAGTGACCTGCATCACGCGCTTCTCTAACTTTCTTTAATAGATGCTGAATACCAAGATTATTAAAGCCCATGCGATTAATAATTGCATTAGCTTGAGGAAGGCGGAATAAACGAGGCAAGGGGTTGCCATCTTGAGGTCGCGGGGTAATTGTACCTATTTCGACAAAACCAAAGCCTAACTGAGATAGCTCAGCAAGGTAGTCACCATTTTTATCTAAGCCCGCTGCCAAACCTACTTGATTCGGAAACTGAACACCCATAACAGTCGTTGGCTGTAAATTATTATTTTCAGCTTGTTTTAATAGACCCAGTTTTGACGCAAATTTCAAACCTTTTAATGTTAAATTATGCGCTTTTTCAGCAGAAAAAAGAAATAAAACAGGACGTAATAATTTGTAAGAGAAGGTATACACAAGGAGTCCAATATTGAAAATTGAGGGGTAATTATACCTAAAAATAGGAGTATAAGTACCTGTGTAAAAAATTACTAAAATTAATTCCAATATAAGCGTCTGCTATAAAACCCCGCTGCGCTTTATATTCAAATAAGCATTTATTAACTCAACACTTAAGTGATCAGGCGTAGTTTCCACTGCGTTTGCTCTGCTTATAAGTAATTTCTCAAATGATTTTTTACGGTGTTGTAGGTATTGATGGGTCGCAGCATTAAGGATTGCATCGGGTAATTTTTTGACTGCACTGCTTAATACATTATCTATTGCTTTCTCGCGTAGGCTACTGACTAAGACTAAATGGCGCTTTCGTAATAAGCTAATGGCAGGAAGTAAATCATCACTGTCTTCATCACGAATATTGCTTAGTATTATGACCAAAGCACGTTTTTTATGACGTAGTAATAGATCCGTTGCCGCTTTACTAAAGTCAGGGGATTCACTGCTTGGTTGTAGGTCGTAGACTGTATTTAAGATATTTTGAATGGTGTGATAGCCTTTGCGTGGTGGTATCCAACGCGACTCACCTGAGAAAGTTGCTAAACCAACCGCATCACCTTGACGCAGTGCGACATACGAGAGTAATAAGATGGCATTTAGCGTGTGATCAAAGTGGGATAAATCATCATCTTTAGCTAACATGCGATAACCACAATCTAACATGAAAATAATTTCTTGATCGCGCTCATCTTGATACTCACGGGAAATAAGCTTCATACTCCGAGACGTTGCTTTCCAGTCAATCTGGCGTAAAGCATCGCCCTCTCGGTATTCTCTTAGTTGATGAAAGTCTTGCCCTTCTCCACGACGACGTTTTTTGATGATTCCCATCTGGCTAAGATTATTGTCTGTTGCTAATAATGCATACTGCGAAAGTGCTGCAAAATTAGGGTAAACACGGGTTTCATTGACGACATCTAACTTAATATTACGTTGCCATAATCCTAATAATGAGCATAAATGTAGCTGAATTAATGGGAAGATAAATTTACCACGCTCTGTGGCTATCAGCTTATATTGAATATCGGCATACTGTTGTGCTGCAATACTGACAGAAACAGGCAAGCCCTTAACGTCCATTTGCTGCGGGTAATGATCAAAAATCTCTAATTGCTGAGAACGTTGCGAATGATTATGCACACGCAAGCTAATATGACGAGCAACGCCTAAGGGCAAAGAGCTAGGTATATTTCGCGAAGCTTCTATTGGTTGTTTAAGGTAAACTAGCAACAGATCAATACATGCAAGTGCAATAATGGAATAAAGAGCTATCTTCCAAAGGATAATTAAACTTGGCCACAAGCTAGCAAGTAGCCCAATAAAGGCTAGCGCAGAGAGTATATAAAATAGACGTTTACTAGGTAGTGGCATTGATATTTTCGCTATGGCTAAGGACTCAGGAGAAAATAAGGTATAAAACTTAGGAATGTGCCTTTACTGTCGAGGTGCTTCAATTTTCTCTAAAATAGAGTGAATAATTTGATCCGTGCTATAGCCTTCTAGCTCCATTTCTGGCGCTAAACCAACACGATGACGCAATACAGGCAGAGCAACCTCTTTAATATCATCAGGTGTAATATGATCTCGATCACTTAACATTGCTTGCGCTCGTGCGGCACGAATAAGAGAGATACTGCCACGAGGCCCTGCGCCAATGCTCAAGCCTTGCCAATCTCTTGTTGCACGCGCAATGCGTACCGCGTAATCAATCACACTTTGGTCTGCTTGAACGTCTGAGGCTAAATTTTGCATCTGTAAGATAGTTTCAGGTGATGCCACAGAGGTCACTCTTGATAAATCGAGCTGATCACCTGTTTGATGATTCGTCACAGCAGCGACCATTAGGCTTTCTTCTTGCTCATTAGGATAATTGATATATATTTTTAGTAAAAAACGATCTAATTGCGCTTCTGGTAAAGGGTATGTGCCTTCTTGCTCTAGTGGATTTTGTGTCGCTAAAGTCATAAAAGGCAGCGGTACAGGATGTGCCTCACCCTCTATGGTTACTTGTCGCTCTTGCATTACCTCTAGTAAGGCTGACTGTGTTTTTGCTGGCGCACGATTGATTTCATCAGCTAGTAACAAATTGGTAAATACAGGGCCTTTGTGTAAATTAAACTCACTGTTTTTCATGTCATATAGTGTATGACCTGTTACATCGGCTGGCATTAAATCGGGGGTAAATTGTATGCGTGAGAACTGCCCCGAAAATGTATTTGCCAATGCCCGTACTAATAAAGTCTTACCTAAGCCTGGTACTCCCTCTATCAATACATTGCCACCTGCTAATAGTGCAATTAACGTTTCGTGCACAACCTGTTGTTGCCCTATTACGGCTTTACTAATTTCTGTTTTAATAGTTTGTACTAACTCACTAGCTTGAGCCAATGTCATCGACGTCATATTGAGTTCCTAATTTCTTCTAATTGTTTCACTAATTCAGTAAATTCATCTGCTGAAGTTTTTGCTAATGCTATTTTTTGATCAAACAACAATCTATGTACGGTACTTTCAGGTAGTTCTAATCGAGCGGATAGTTGAGCTATTTTTTCTGTGGATGATAGTTGTTGCCAACCTGGGTGCGTTAAAGCAATGCGTTTATTAAGTGCATCCCGTGTACTTTCGATTAACTTCTTTTTTTGCTTATTCTTCCAATAAAAATTGCCACTTGCCGCAATGTGCTCAATTAAGCTACGGCGGTTTTTAGGCTCTTTCGGAATTAATGGTCCAAAACGGTGAGCTGATCGATATATCCACAGAACAAATAAAAGGGTTAGCGATATGATAAACGCCCAAGCAGTACGCCATAGTATTCTCCACAAAGCAGGCATCTCATCATTGTGGATAAGCCAAACTTCATCAGGTGTATCCAGTCCATGCACTAATTGCCATAGCAATTCTGCATGATCCGCATCCCGAATCTTACGATTGTTCATAAAAGAAAAATCAGATACTAGCGTAATCATG
>JALVDG010000011.1 GCA_027009095.1 Thiotrichaceae bacterium | reverse complement strand
TCATCTTCCAGGGCTTGATAAGCTGCATCAATTTTTTCTTCAAAGATACTAGGAAAGGGTACATTCATAATCCAGTTACGAATTTTATCTCCCGCTACTTGCAAGGCATCGACATCATCTACATCTAATGTTTTTAAGGTTGATTCTATGCGTTCAGCTAGACCATCGTGGGCGATAAACTCATTATAAGCATCAGCAGTGGTCGCAAATCCGCTCGGTACTTGTACACCTAGCTCACTCAGGTTTTGTAACATTTCACCTAAAGAGGCATTTTTACCGCCTACTATGGGAACATCGTTCATATTAAGTTCGTGCAGTGGAATGATATGCTTGATCATAACGTTATCCTTTTGGATGGTTGGATTCGTAATTTAACTATTGATAAGTTTCATAATATTACCTGCTACCTCTTCAATAGAGGTGTTGGTCATTTTGAAAACAGGAATATCTGCATATTTGAACATTTGCTCAACGGCTCGTACTTCCTTTTTACAGGTAGCAAGACGAGCATAGTCGCCACCTGGACGACGTTTTTCTCGAATAGCATGAAGAACATTAGGGTGGATGGTTAAACCGATTAATTTCTCTTTATGGGCTAATAATACGGAAGGTAAATTTTCGGCATTAACTTCATCGTCAGTGAGTGGATAATTACAGGCTTTTAAAGAAAAGTTCATCGCAAGATAAAGTGAGGTAGGTGTTTTTCCACAGCGTGATACACCAACGAGAATAATATCTGCTTGATCATATTGATCGGGTCGAATACCGTCGTCATGCGCCATTGCAAAATCAATCGCATCAAGATGTTTTTGATAACGATTATTGCCTAATACATCATAAGAGATGCCTAAGGTATGCGCTGATTCTTTAGAAAATGCCTCTTCTAGTGGTTCGATAAAGGTATTAAATAAGTCAATGACACAAGCACCTGATGACTCAATGATTTTTTGACTTTCAATATCAACTAACGTAGTAAAAACGATAACAGTTAGCCCCTTATGAGAGATCATCTGTGATATTTTTTCTGCAACAAATAGGGCTTTATCAGGTGTATCAATAAAGGAATATTTCTCGATGCTATAGTCAATCGACTGAAATTGGGCAAGCAAACTCTTTGCCATAGCCTCGGCAGTTAAACCTGTGCGGTCGGAGACAAAGAGAATAGCATGTTGCATATTTAATGCTCTTTATGTTGTCACTACATTAGTGTTTTTAGGTGGCTAAAGTATATAGCCAATAAATATTGATATTATTTTTACTTATAGACAACATTTTTAAAAAATACCAATTTAAGTTACTTTTATTTGGTATATTTTTCTTTGCTTTTTTGGGATTTTTTATATTCTAAGAAACGTGCATAAAACAACTTCTGAATCTCTCAATTTCATCATTATTTCGTACACGTTCCTAACTAATTAAAGTACCAATTCCATTATCAGTAAGTAACTCTAACAAAACAGCATGTTCAACACGTCCATCAATAATGCAAGACGAGCCACTTCCTGATTCTACTGCATCAAGTGCACAGTCTATTTTCGGGATCATGCCACCTTGGATCGTTCCATCTTTTTTTAGTGCTTCAATGCGTTGTTTATTAAGTCCTGTTAATAGCTTTCCTTCTTTATCTAACACACCTGGGGTATTGGTTAAAAGTAGGAGTTTATCTGCTTTAAGCACTGCTGCCATTTTTCCAGCAACGCTATCGGCATTAATATTGTAAGAGGTACCATGTTTGCCGACACCTACTGGTGCGATTACAGGGATAAAATCTTTATTATCAAGCATTTCTAGAATAGAAGGGTCGATACTTTCAACTTTTCCGACATGTCCTAGGTCAATAATTTCAGAAGGTTGTTCATTTATCGCTTTACGTGTTAGCACTAGTTTATCTGCACGGATAAGGTTGCCATCCTTACCTGTTAAGCCAATTGCTTTTCCGCCTGCTTGATTAATAAGACTAACAATATCTTTATTGACTAAACCACCTAAAACCATTTGTACAATATCCATGGTTTCTTTATCTGTTACACGCATTCCATCAATAAAGTGGCTTTCTTTGCCTATTTGTGTAAGTAGGCTACCAATTTGAGGTCCTCCACCATGAATAATCACTGGGTTAATACCGACTTGTTTAAGCAGAACAATATCGCGCGCAAAACTTTGTTTAAGTTTTTCGTCTGTCATGGCGTTACCACCATATTTTATGACGATAGTTTTGCTTGAATATCGTTGGATATAAGGCAAAGCTTCGGTAAGGATGTGAGCGATATTATTGGCTGCGTTATTATTCATTAAGGATAACCTTCTCTTCCATGATTTAGAGTTTTTGCCTAATAAAGGCTAGTTTGAAAATAATGATGTTATTTTTCCAAGTCTACAATAACTGCTTTGAGTTTTTCTGTCGCCTCTGCTGCTACTTTATCCATAATCTCATTTTTTGCGATGCCAAGAACACTGGTAGGATCCATAAAATCAAAAATGGTATTACCAGCGACTTCTCTTGCAACAATAGTACAAGGTAGTAAGGCACCTGCTTCAGGGATAGCGGTAATCATTTCTTTAGCCATTTTGGGATTACATGCACCTAAAATACGGTAAGCAGGTATTTCTTCATCTAATTTAGTTTTTATAATACCTGCAACATTGACATCACTCACAATTCCTAGGTGGTGATTCATTAATGTTGTTTTAAGTGTATCAATAGCGGCATCGATAGGTTGATTAACTTGAGTTGAGAATACAAAGTTTGACATTTTATTTATCCTGATCATTATTTTTGAGGGAGTTATACAAATGGGGTTGGGAGAAATAAATACAAGTCAGATGATATTTCATCAAAAAGGCAGGGTATGTAGAGGCAGAACTGATTTTAATACATCACGAAACTGTTGTTGTATCATTTCTAAGCTTTGTTGTGTTTTAGCTTCGAATCGGAAGGTTAGGGTGGGTGTTGTATTTGAGGCGCGTACCAGCCCCCAGCAATCATCATAATCAATGCGTAAACCATCAATTAAGGTGTGTTTAGCTAAGGGAAAGCTTGCTTTTGAGATGATTTTTTTCATCATATCTTTCGCTATTTGGGCATTCTCAAAATATAGCAGATACTCAGGGGTAGAGTAGCTATCGGGTATTTCAGCGAAAACTTGTGTTGGTGATTGTTTAAATTCGGAGAGTATTTCTAGTAAGCGCGCAGCATTGTATAAAGCATCGTCATAGTCAGACCAGCGATCTCGCAGGATAATATGTCCACTAAACTCTCCGCCCATGATCGCATTAACTTTTTTCATATGTGCTTTTAAGGAGGAGTGCCCACTGACACACATCGAAGCTTTTCCTCCCGATTTTTCTATTGCTTGTGGTAAAAGAAAGCTACATTTAACATCAAATGCTACTTTTGCTTCGGGGTGTTGTTTGAGAATGCTTTTGGCGAGTAAAATCATTAGTCGATCTGGCCAGAGAATTTTTCCATTTTTATCAACAGCAATCATGCGATCAGCATCGCCATCAAAAGCCAAACCTATATCTAAATTTTTGTTGATAACAAGCTGTTGAAGTCCTTGAATATTTTCTGGCTTTGTCGGATCAGGTGGATGATTGGGGAAATCACCATTTAGCTCACAATATAAAATATGTACTTCACAACCTAGCTGGGTAAATAAATTTTTTGCAATAAGAGAGGCGACCCCATTGCTGCAATCAACAGCAATCTTAAGAGATCGTTTAAGTGAAATATCGGCTAAAATTGCATTTAAATAGGAGGGTAAAATATTATATTTTTTAGCTTTTTTCGAGAAAGGGGGAGCACGCTTAAACTGCTCAGATTTAATCAAATGATATAAATCTTGAATTACCTCTGCACTAAGCGGTTGATTGTCCATCACAATCTTAATGCCGTTATGATTAGCAGGGTTATGACTTGCTGTCACCATAAGTCCATTAGCAATGTGTAAATGCTCTAGCGCAAAATAAAGGGCAGGGGTGGGAATGATATTAAGGTCGATAACATCACAGGCTGTTTCAAGTAATCCTTGTAATAGAGCTTTGCTAACTTCAGGGCTAGTGATACGAGCATCTCTACCGAGTAATACTTTTGGGCTTTGTTGATTATTGCCTTGTTGAGACTGTAGGAGAGAGCCTATTCCTAGACCTATTTGATAGGCATCTTGCGGAAGCATAAAGTCTTTACCTACTTCCCCTCTAATATCGTAGGCTCTAAAAATTTCTTGGGATATATTTTTCATGTTTAGCTCCCTTGATAAAGTATTTGCTCTATCGTGCTACTTTGCTCTCATCGTTTGTTATGCTGAATTTTTAGTTATTATTTTTTTCCTGAGTGACCAAAGCCACCTTCACCACGATCACTTGCATTAAAACTATCAACCTGATTTAAAGCGACTTGTATGATAGGAACAAAAACCAGTTGTGCGATACGATCTGCTACCTCAATGGTAAAGTCAGTATTGCTTCGATTCCAACAAGAAATAAATAACTGTCCTTGATAATCGGAATCAATTAATCCGACTAGATTCCCTAGTACAATGCCGTGCTTATGTCCTAGACCTGAGCGAGGTAAAATGGTTGCTGCAATAGAGGGGTCTTTAATGTGTATTGCTAAACCCGTTGGGATTAGATGTGTTTCTCCTGCTTTAAGTACCAATGTTTCTTTTATACAGGCACGCAGATCCATACCTGCGGAGCCTTGAGTTGTGTACTCTGGTAGAGGAATACTGTCGCCAATACGGGGGTCTAGTATCATAAAGTCAATAGAAGGTGATGTTGTTGTCATATTGATAAAGATGTCTCACATTAGGAGGGGAGAAGAAGCGTAAATTGATTGAAGCTAACGCAAACGATAGCGTTTTACAATAATATCCATTAATTCATAGGCTAGAAGTTGTTTTTCTTTTTCAGGCAAGGAGATATGTCCGTCTTGCCAAATTATTTCGAGTTGATTTGTAGCTTGATCAAACCCTTTCCCTTCTCCAACGGGATTAGCAACAATAAGATCTAAATTTTTACGTTGTAACTTACGGCGTGCATATTCTATTAAATGATCCGTTTCAGCAGCAAATCCTACCGTGAATAGATGCGTATTTTGATGGCTAACATCAGCAAGAATATCGGCATTTTGTTTTAGCTGTAGGTGTAAATGTTCGCCTGATTTTTTAATTTTTTTGGTAAATATTTCTTTTGTTGAAAAGTCAGAGACGGCGGCTGTTGCAATAAAAATATCGGCTGTTTTTGCTGCTTTTATAGTGGCAGCATGCATCTCAGCTGCTGATTCTACACGAATGACTTTAACCCCTTGAGGAGGTTCAAGAACCACGGGGCCTGAAATAATCGTCACCGTTGCACCTAATGCTTGTGCAGCAATAGCAATAGAGTAGCCCATTTTTCCTGAACTTCGATTGGTGATATAGCGTACAGGATCAATTGCCTCACGAGTAGGCCCTGCGGTTAGTAATACATGTTTTCCAGATAACGGAAGTGTTTTATTTTTGGGGGATTTATGGTGAAAACATTGTGTAATAATATCATCTGGCTCAAGCATACGACCTACACCAATCTCGCCACAAGCTTGCTCTCCTGTGGCTGGACCATGAAGATGAAATCCCCGCTGTATTAATATTTGTCGATTGCTTTGTGTCGCTACGTTTTCCCACATCGCTTTATTCATTGCCGGGGCAAGGTGAATGGGTGCTTTAGTCGCTAAACAGATGGTACTTAATAAATCATTTGCCATGCCCGTTGCTAATCGTGCCATTAAATCAGCACTGGTAGGAGCGATAATTATTTTATCCGCCCAGCGTGCTAATTCTATGTGCCCCATACCTGCCTCGGCATGAGTGTCAAGTAAATCGGTATGTACAGGATTTCCTGATAGTGCTTGTAAAGTTAAAGGGGTAATAAATTGAGTTGCCGCAGCTGTCATACAAACGCGAACGGTTGCCCCAGCTTTTATTAAACCTCGAACTAACTCTGCTG
>JALVDG010000010.1 GCA_027009095.1 Thiotrichaceae bacterium | reverse complement strand
ATTAGTGGCTAAAATAATGCGATGTTTTCCACTTGGGTGAAATATCCGACTTTGCTCTGCATTGCTAAGACGAGAGAAGAGTGGCAATACCTCGGTGCTAGCAGGCTCGCTTTTGCGTAGCGCATCGGCAGCTTCTCTGATTTCACGCTCACCAGAGAAAAATACCAGAATATCACCAGGTCCTGCACGGTGTAATTCTTCCACTGCTTCGACAACCGCCTCGATCATGTCACGGCTTTTATCTTCTTTATTATCAGTGATAAGCGGGCGGTAACGGATTTCAACAGGAAAGGTTCGACCAGAGACTTCAATAATAGGGGCATTATTAAAGTGTTTAGAAAAACGTTCAGGGTCAATGGTTGCCGAGGTGATAATCACCTTGAGGTCTTTACGGTGTGGCAGTAACCAACTAAGGTAGCCAAGAATAAAGTCGATATTGAGGCTGCGTTCGTGTGCCTCATCAATAATAAGTGTGTCGTATTGATTTAAAAAACGGTCAGAGCGAATTTCAGCTAATAAAATTCCATCGGTCATTAGCTTTATATAGGTGGCATCATTTTGTTTTTCGTGAAAGCGAACTTTGTAGCCAACATGAGTGCCTAGCTCGGAGTTTAATTCTTCGGCAATACGAGCAGCAACACTGCGCGCCGCTAGACGACGAGGCTGGGTATGTCCAATAAGCCCATCAACACCTCGACCTAGCTCTAAGCACATCTTTGGTATTTGTGTGGTTTTTCCTGAACCAGTTTCACCGCATAAAATAGTTACCTGATTTTCGGCAATTGTCTTGAGTATTTCTTTTCGCCTTGCAGATACGGGGAGTTGTTCGGGGTAGCTAGGTGTGGGTAGATGAGTTAAGCGTTGTTGGCGTTTTTTTATCGCATGGTTTATTTGTTGTTGGAGTTTTTTATAGCGATTTTCAGAAAACTTTTTATAGAGTTGTTGGATACGACGGTTGTATGAAAAAAAGAGGGGGCGAGGGCAGTTAGCAAGCTGTTTTTTTAGATCATTAAGCAGGTTCTGCTTGCTTGGCTCGCTTGGCATCTTTAAGTGATTCCTCATGTAATATATTTGCTATTCTTTGTTCACCGCAACCTTGAGTTGCAATGCGGTTACGACCTTGTCGTTTGGCTAAATACATCGCGTTATCTGCGGAGTTCATTAGCATCGCAGGATAAACAGTATCACTATCTGGTTTATTTTTTTGCATAGGGTTACAGGTCGAAACGCCGATACTAACAGTAACAACCTTATATTTCGAATCGGGGTGTGGAATTTCTAAACGTTCAACACTTACTCGGAGCCGTTCTGCGAGCATCATCGCGTTTTCTAAGGAGGTATTTGGGAGTAAAACCGCAAATTCTTCTCCTCCATAACGTGCAGCAACATCACCAGGACGACGTGAGATATGACTTAAACGAGATGCAATTTTTGTAAGGCATACATCACCTTCTGCATGTCCTAGTTTGTCATTATATTTTTTAAAATAATCAACATCAATGGATAGCATCGAAATGGGTAAATCTTCACGAGAACAGCGTCGCCACTCTGTTTTAAATGCTTGATCATAATGACGGCGATTAGGTATTTTAGTGAGTTGATCGGTATTGGCTTGGCGTAGTAAGTTAGCCTGTGTTTTTTGTAGCGTGAAGATTAGATCATAAATATAATTTGCCGCAGCAAACAGGCTGATTGCCGATATAAAGAGCGCTACTATCATGACATAATGCTCTATGCCTCCTAGCCATGCAAGATAGGCTGTAATTGGTAGTAAAACAACAACCATTTGTAGATAATAAATAGCACGGGAAATAGCAAGTAAAGGTACAGATGCGAGTAATATACTGATTAAAGACAGTAGTAAAAGACCTTGATAAAGTAGCTCATCAGGAAAGAACAAATAGCCAATACCACCCCATACAATATTGATAATCGTACTGATATTAATGTATTTATTTGCCCAATAATCCACTTTCTCTTCATTTAGTGTATGTTCTTTTTGGAAGTTCTGAGAAATTATTAAGCGGTAGATACTAAGCGAGCAAATAATGCCAAACCAAATGAATAAATTAAGGCTCTGACTCGGATTGTGAAAAAATAGCATGCCTGTGAGAATGGATGCTATAACAATATTTCCCCAGAAACTAAGACCGGTCTTTTCATATAGATGCAGTACTTGATTTTGTTGCACCTCAACTAAAGTGTCTGGGTTAGTATGGTTGTTATTCACTTATGCTGGTTCTCTAAAATGGTAAATAAGGGGTAACTATATAGCTTTTTCATCCAGGTTGTGCGTTAAAAGTACTTGTAAACTCCGTCCTTTTGCCTTCAATTTATCCCAAATAGAGTAGAATTTAATCAGTTATTGATAATGCTGAGTAGTTACAATAAGGGGAGTAAATTTATATAAGAAGTAAAATTTATTAGAGCGAGAAGATATTATTAATTAAGCAATTTCGCAAGAAGTTTTGTTTAAGTTTTGCTCTAAAATAAAGGGTTTTTTTAATTTTAAGGAGTAAGGTGTTGTTTTATATGGCAGAATTATTTATATCTTTGGCTGTCTTTATGTTGTTGTTTGGCATTTCTACGGGCATGGTTTGTTTGATGAATTATTTTTTTCCATCAACTAAAAGCTATTTACCCGATGGCTGGGGGCAATGGATGTCGTTTCGTTTTGTGACCTATTATTTTTTAATTGCGTCTGTACTGTTGTTTTTGGGAAAGAGCTAAATTTGATTTAATGGAGCTGCTTATATTTCAACTAATTTGTTGCTTTTAACCATTCTGTAAAATGTACGGGTAGTGCTTTCGGTGTGAGCTTTGTTGACCAATTGTTTTGTTTTATCAGTTCTTCGATTTTTTTGATTCTATTTTCGCTCAAAGGGTGTGTGACAAAAAAAGCAGGCTCTTTCATTAGCTCATCAGCATGCATCTTGGATAAAATTTTAAATAGGTCGGTCGCACCGTTTGCATGTCCGTAGCGTTTTACTAGTGCTTTTAAACCTTCAATATCAGCAGATGTTTCCATATCGCGACTAAATTTGAGTTGAGTATAGAGTCCTGCGTTACCAAGAAGATTAGCATCAGATTTTCCTAGCAATAAGGCAAAGCCTGTTGAGATAGCGAGAGTTTGACCTAAAGAACGTATCGGGTCACGATGCTTTACGTGGGCTATTTCGTGTGCAATCACCATTGCAACGGCATTTTCGTTGGATAATTTCTTTAATAGACCTTTGTAAATAAAGATATGTCCACCTAAGGTTGCAAATGCATTTTCAATATCTTCGTCAATATAGTGTAGTTTTATGTCCATTCCTTTAGGAAGTTGCATTGCATCACTTATATAGTCGCTGAGATTTTCTAAATAGAGTTGTATATCAGAGTCATTAGCTTCTGGCTCTTCGTATAAATTTGTTAACGCTACTTCTTGTTTAAAAGGAATTAAAGCACCGAGATAGTCGCCTGATTTTCCTAATATCCATGCACTTAGGGCAAGAATAAGTGCTATTGCCCCAAACAGTTTTAAAAAGGTAGCGATAGGGTGAGAGGCAGATGTATTAATACCTTCTGGAATAGTTGGATTATTATAGAAAGGTTGTTTGTCAGGCATTGTGTTGATGTCTAGTTGGTATCATAGCAGTACCATAAGCGAGTACTTCAACTGAACCTATACTGCTTCCCTTGCCTTTATAGATAGAGGCTGTTTCATATTTTACATTCATCACTAAAATTGCATTTTGAGCCTTTGCCTCTGCCTTCATGCGTAATAAAGCTTCGCGACGCGCTCTATCTAGTAGGGTTTCGTATGATGTTACACGTCCACCAAAGAAATTATGTAGTGTGGCTAAAAATCGTTTGAAGTAATCAACTGAAATAGTCACATTACCTAGTACTAATTTCTGATGAAATTTACCTTCTACTGGTGTTTTTATTGCAATAGCAGGAATTTTATTAAGCTCTTTTTCTCTTTGAATAATTGAGGTGTAGTGCCTTTTCTCTATATAAGATCCTACAAAATAGGCAATGATGAGCAAGATGAAGAAGAATATAAGTTGATACATAGATTAATTCTCTTCAATGATAACGGCTGTGCCATATACATAAATCTCAGCAGCACCTTGGGCAACACTCGATGTTGAGAAGCGTACATTAAGAATAGCATTAGCACCGATGGCCTCAGCTTGTTGTTGCAAGCGTTCCATTGCTTCTTCACGAGATTCTTGCAATAGCTCTGTGTAGCCTTTTAGCTCCCCGCCAAAAATATTTTTAAGACTAGCCATAATATCGCGACCAACATGTTTGGCACGAACAGAACTACCTTGAACTAAACCTAGATGTTGAGTGATTTTTTGGTTGGGTAGAACTTCTAAATTACTAATTAGCATATTATTCTCGATTATTGTGATTGTTTTGTTGTTGAGGGAAACAGCTAAGAAAGCTGGGTTATTTCGTGCATCCTCCTTAACTATAAGGTCTATAAGGCTTATTTTAAAGTCTCTAACGCTATCAATTAACATGGTTGGAGTAACTAGGGGTATTTGTCGTAATTACCGTTCACTATGCCGTAGTGAAGTTACCGATGCAGGTGCTACATAGTGAAAACTTTTTGAAGCCCAATAAAAAAGGGCGAATACCGAAGTTTTCGCCCTTTTTTAGCTCTTAACTCAAAGGTTAAGATTGGTTTGCGATGCTTTTACATTGCAAACATCGTATTAAGCAATTATAGTGCTACGATATTCTCTGCTTGGGGACCTTTTTGACCCTGTGTTACAGTGAACTCAACACGTTGACCTTCGGTCAATGTCTTGAAGCCATCACCAACTATTGCGCTGAAATGAGCGAAAACGTCTGGTCCAGATTCTTGCTCGATAAAGCCAAAACCTTTTGCTTCGTTAAACCACTTAACTGTTCCAGTAGTAGTAGACATAGTTTTTTTCCTAATTTTTTCAATTTGTAAAGATTGCCTTGATAAAAAGGCGGAAGTGCTGAAATGTGTTGCTATCAATTATGAAGAACAGGACGAGGAACTAAGATGGGACATCGAAATGATTGTTGCATAAATATAAAACGTACTTTCAAGCTACAAGAATTATATATAGGCATTTAGTTAATAGTCAATGTTATTTAAGACCTTTTGTCTTAAGATATAAGAAATTGTCTAATAAGTAATCATTTTTGTTGTTTTTTAGGATGCTGTAATAGATGGTTTTTCTGGCTATTGCTGGATTAAAAAACTTCCAGCATCCCTTATACGCATCATTAAAATATCCTCAAAATTATCGACAACAGAATCGCTAATAGTTTTTCGTGCTAATAGTTTATTTGACCATGTCTGTAAACTTGGTTTTCCATCCAGTAAATCTAAAGAAAAATGTCTTTTTAAGAAATCTAAGCGCATAAATAGTGGGGCAACTGAAATATCGACCATTGAGAATTTCTCGCCATTAAACCACGGTGTTTGTATTTTGATTCTCTCTAAGGTCTCTAGTTGTTTATTTGCTTCTAGAACAACCTTAGCACCTTCTTCTTTCGTCTTACTCATCATAATTTTAAAGAAAGCCATATAAAGAGGGGATGTAAACTCCATCCATGACCTATTCTGTGCTTTTTCTATAGGATCAGTAGGGTGTAGTGAGGGTGGGTTGACCTCATCAAGGTACTCATTGATGATAGCTGATTCAAATAAAACCTTACCTTCTACCTCTAAGACAGGGACTTTTCCTGTTGGTGATAAGGTTAAAAACCACTCTGGAGGCTCGCTTAAATCAATGTAAGCAATATCGAAATCAATATCTTTTTCTTTTAGTAAAATAACACTACGCTGTACAAAAGGACAAATTTTGAAACTAATTAGTCTTGGCTTGGCCATTAAATAAAATCTCGATTAGGTGTGATGACAATGAGCTTGTTCGTTATATCTGTTATTTTAAAATCCTACTTAAAATATCTACAATAAAAAGTCCATCTTTATCACTAAGGAAGTGACTTTCT
>JALVDG010000009.1 GCA_027009095.1 Thiotrichaceae bacterium | reverse complement strand
ATGCCTAATTTAATGAAACTTACGGATAGTGAACTTTTTAAGGTTGCTTCATTGGGGTTATTTTCAACCAGTGTCATTAAAATATGATGTGCTTTTTGATAGTTCTCTTTTGCTGGTTTTACCTTGCTTTGAGCTAATAAGGTATCTGCATGTTGTATTAACCCAATTGCTTTTTCTCGTAAAATATCATCATCTGCATTATTGAGTCTAATATGCTCAAAATATTGATTAATTCGTTGTTGTACATTCTCCATAACATAGAGTTTACCAATTGGTTTTAGAATATCTCTTAGTTCATAACTCATGTATTTTACGAGGTTAATAGCTTCATCACGTTCAAACTGTGTTTTATTACGCTCTATTTTTAACTGATAAAAATATCCTAGTGTTATAATTATGGCGATACTCACAACATTACTTATTACTCTATTTCTTCTGTATCCAAGCCTTGTTCTCCTAAATATTGAAGGTGGCTTTTTCTCAATTGGTTCATCCCTTTGAACATGCACTAAGTCTCGCCTCAAACTTTCCATATTCTGATAACGGTCTGCAATCTCATGCTCCAGCCCAATACTCAAAATAGTATTAATCTCCCAAGGGATTTTCTTATTATGTTTTACAGGAGTGATAGGGCGTTCTTTTTTATCTTTATTGGTTTTTAATTGGATTATGGTATCAACAGTAACGTTTTCATCTTCATGGTTATACAGCCGATGTTGAGTATATAGCTCGTAAAAAATGGCACTTAACCCATAAATATCACTGGCGGGGCTGACTTGAGATTCTGCTTGGTAGGCGGTGATTTGCTCGGGCGACATATAGGCAGGCGAGCCAAGTCGGGCATTGAGGTCGGTGGTAAGGCGCGCATCGTCGCTTTCGTAACTTCGAGCAATGCCAAAGTCCATCAGTTTAATAAAGCCTTGCTCATTGATCATTAAATTGCTGGGTTTTATATCTCGGTGGATAATATCGCTTTGATGTACATGCTCCAGTGCGGTGCTGGCATCGATAAACCATTGGGTAAGTTGAGGAAAATCAATAGGGGCTTTATGCTGCTTTTGTTGCTGGTAGTAGTCATCTAACGTTTGCCCTGTTATCCACTCCATTGCGATAAAGGTTTTAATGCCACCTGTTGCACCATTGCTAAAGTTTTGATACCAATCTTGATCTTTTAGAGAATAGGCTTTAGGGGCGCTCCATGCTTCATTTTCTTTATATTCAATCACATTAACAATATGGGGATGATTGAGTTGTGAAAGAAATTTCGCTTCTTGTCGAAATCTATTTTTAACATCATCCGACATATCTTTTTTAAGAAATTTAATCGCCACTTGTCGCCCAGTATTGATCTGAATGCCTTGATGCACCACACCATGCGAGCCTTTACCAATAAATTTTCCAACGAGATAGTCCCCCATCACCACGCCTTTTCTTTCTTCAGGTGCGAGCTTACCTAGCAGTTCGCGAAAATCGCTTTCTTGCAAATCCGTTTTGCCCATAATTTGCTTTAATATCTGTAAAACACGATGCACATGCTCGCTGTTTTCTAAGAGTGTGCCACGATTACCGACATAATTTAAAGCATCGCCTTTGGCGTTGAAGCCATTATAGGTAAAGCATTGTTGCTCTTTTTTGATAAACCACGGTACAGAGTGACTAAGTTGATGATGATCATCCAATAAATTCTCAGTAGACAGCCATTCTATGACAGGGTGTAGCGCAAGACTAAGCGTCTGCCAAAATTGCGGATCAGTAGGGTTATCGTGAGCAATGCGGTTCCGCAAACCAATGGGGGTGGAAAGTATATGTTGCAGGGTTGGTTTAGTCGGTTGGGATTGTTTAAACTGTTTATAAAAATCGGGCAACCACGCTTTAGTGTGATCATTTTTGATATTCTGCGACAAGCGATTCAGTAAATTATGTAATTCAGATTGCTCGATTTGCACTCGCTTTGCTTTATTTGACTGTCGTAAGGCTTTGTTGCGAACCTTGCGTAAATCAATTAACAAGCCATTCCAACTACCCCAAGAAGGAAAGCGTAAACTTGCCATTGCCTTGAATAAATCGGGGGAAACAATATCCAGTTTAAGCCACTCTTGTAAACCTAGTAAAGCCATCTCACGTAACTCTGCTTCGAGCAAAGCTAATGCTTGACGGGCGAAGGGATCGGCAGGGAGATTAGCATTAAGAAGTTGTTGGTAGCGATTAGGCATGGTGACATCCTTTGTTATACATAAAATTTTATAGATTTAACAATAAAAGTTAGAAAAAAAACAAAAAAATTATAATTTTTTAAAAAATAAAAAAACTTTTACGTTTATTTCTATAGGTAGAAGATAAAAACTTTTATTTCTACCTTTTGTTATTTATCTTTTAAAAGGAAATTTATATGAAAACAAATAGTTTAGCAGTATTAGTGATCTCTTTATCAGTGTTAATGGTTGGCTGTGGTGGTGGAACTAGATCAGATAACATGGGATCAAGATTAGTAGATAAAACTGGAAAAAAAGTTGAAAGTCGTGTTGAAAGAAAAATTGATAATAAAGTGGATATTTTACTTGGTCATGTTTTCGATCGTCTTTAATAACTTTATCTTAATATAAACATAGGGTGTTTTTATTAAAAAAACACCCTTTTACTTATTATAAAAATAAAATTACTAACTAATACCTTTGCTAAAGCTTTTACATTTTTATCCTCTACTTAATTAGTCACGCTTTCTATCGCTCTTTTTCTTTTTGCTTGTAGATGGATAAATAACAAGTATCATTTCCATATAAAATAGTTACAGAAGATAACTCTCCTAATTTTTCTACTGAAATAAGAAATTTTAAACCTTACACCACTAGCCAATGTATTAATATAGTATGAGCAATAGCAACAATCCGTATACGTTCCCACGTAGAACAGGCTGTGAAAAACAAGGGAACATTCCTGATAAAAGTGCCAGAGGTAGGAATAATTTTAAAAATTTACCAACAAACATTAACGGGGTAATCATTAAATACAGCGTCACGGCTGAGCAAGGTCATTTTTTCTTGTATTGCTCCCCATTGTGGCACTGAAGGTACACCTTTAGCCTTAAGTTTAGCGACATTCAAACTGCGTTTGATATTGTGTTCAGTAAAGATATAGGCAAATGATGAAATACGATGGGATAACGCCACACGTTCTACTAATTAACGGTTGTATGGAATTTTCCTGTCCATTTTGGCGTTACATTAACAATTGGCATTGAATTATTAGAAAAATCTCTTGCTATGATTTTCATCATGTAAAACAATATCAATGTCTTTTACATGAACATTACCTGCTGCTACTAGTTTATATCTATTTCCTTTAACAAGAGTATTATAAACAGTGTATGTTTCCCCCTGTTTTAGATAACCACCACTGACACCATTTCTACAGCTATAACCTAGTAATGCCATTGTTAATTTGATTTTTTCTAGTTTTTCAAAAGCTTGCTGATCAGCGGCCTGTGCAACATTCATGCCTGATAATACTAGGCTAGTGAGTAAAAATCCTGCCATTGTTGTTTTTGTTGCTGTAGTTTGAATTGCATTTGCAAGGATTGCGATGAAAATGGATGAAAAACGAAGAAACTGAGCATAGAGACTGTGCAAGTATTTTGGGGCAAAAGAAAATATCGAACTTCTCATTGAGAAAGCGGGTTATTTTATTTATGCTCGAAGGAGTATTTTCCAGATAAAAAATAAGGAAAAACAGGTCTAAAATCGTACTTATGAGGACTATCCATTACTAATTTTTGTTATTGATGCATCAAGAAATCTTATTATATGGCCTGTAAGAATGGCAAAAGATTATTATTTAAGGAAGTTCTAAGCAAAGACAATTTTTCTATGAAATCACTACTACAATTATTTATCCCCCCTGCTAATACCACGTCGCTAAC
>JALVDG010000008.1 GCA_027009095.1 Thiotrichaceae bacterium | reverse complement strand
CCATTCTCTCGGGTAAAGCGCAGGAGGAAGCGGTTAGCTGGGTCGCCTTTTCTTTGCTTACTTTCTTTTGGCGACGCAAAAGAAAGTAAGTCGTAGCCCTTGGAAGAAACAAACAAAAGAACCTAAATTCAAAAGGGCTACGAAAACCTTCGCTGATATTCTAAAGAGTGACTGCGTAACATCAAATTATAAGAATAATTAAATATTAACCCCCTAAAACTCCCTCTCCTATATATAAATCTAAGGATGGAGTGATTTTCTCCCACGTTGGCGTACATGGGAATACGCTTTAAAAACGCTAAAGCTATGTGGAATCCTTAAATTGCAGCTATTAAAAGAAAAGGGAGTTTTAGGAGGCTAATAGCATTAAAGAACCTCTGTGATTACTCAAGACACAATCGATTTTGGCGTATTAAAGAGCGTTGCTTTCCAATTTTACGCAAAGCAGCCTGCCTAGCACGATCTACGGCTTGATTAATTGATACATATAAATCATCTTTCACATCTTTTACAACAACATCAGGTAAACCAAATAGCTTTACCCTGACTAAACAACATTTATCCTTTCCTCCACGAGGACCATTAATATCGGATAGATGCATTGTCACGCGCTGCACATACCTATCACAATTTTCTAAAGCAAGTTTAAGTTGTTTCTCTGAATAAGATTTTAGGGCACTTGTCAATGAAAACGTTTGTGTACGAATATCAATTTGCATAAGACTCTCCGTTTAGGTTTTGTTATATAATTTTTCTTAGCAGAACAAACTATAACTCAAAAAAATAAACAAAAAAATTCGATTATTATTATCAAATAAATCGTATTTTACGAACTATATTAATAAACATATATTTAAAAATACTTGCTCTCTCCTTTATCTGGAGACCTTGCTCCTATCTTTTTCCTATGCAACACTCTTCTCCTTATTTTTTGGAGATGCCAAACTCGTGGATAACTCATCTATTCTTATTTTCTTTTTTGCGATTGCTATCGGTGCTTATACGCAAACGGTGACGGGTTTTGCCATGGGCTTGATTATCATGGGAATAACCGCTTCATTGCAGCTTGCTCCTATTTCATTTATTGCTGCGGTCATTAGCTTAACAGGCTTGATCAATGTGACCCTTGCTGTCTACAAAGACCATCATCATATTAACTGGCGTTTAATTCGCATTATTATGATTGGCTTTATGCCTGCGATGATTACGGGAATTTTATTGCTTTATTATCTGGACAAAACATCAACACAGTTATTGCAATTAATATTAGGCATTGTGATTGTGTTAGGTGGTATTTTATTGATACTAAAACCTCACCCTAATAAGCAACTTGCTCCTTCATTATTTACTTTCTTATCGGGTATCTCTGCTGGAATAATGGGTGGTTTATTCAGCACTAGCGCACCTCCGCTTATTTATCATCTTTATAAACAACCGCTAACAATTGCAACTATTCGTAGCACTTTATTAATGTCTTTTATGATTGCCTCGACTACTCGTATTGCTTATATTGGCATGCAGGGTTTCATCACAAGGGAGATTTTTTTATTTGCTGTTTATAGTTTACCTGTCGTATTTTTATTTACATGGCTAGGTAAAAAATATCCTCCTTCATTAAGTGATATTAATATGCGTCGCATGGCGTTTGGCTTATTGATTATTTTAGGTATATCGACCCTGCTTACAGCAATATAAGAGTTTGTTATAATGGAAACTTATAATTTTATAATTAATGAACTGATGTTACGCAGTCACTCTTTAGAATATCAGTGAAGGTTTTCGTAGCCCTTTTAAATTTAGTTTTTTTGTTTGTTTCTTCCAAGGGCTACGACTTACTTTCTTTTGCGTCGCCAAAAGATTAGATGAGATTTATCGAATCTTATGCTTTAGTAAAGTAAGCAAAGAAAAAGCGACCCAGCTAACCGCTTACTCCTGCGCTTTACCCGAGTGAATGAGCAGTGAAAAGACTCGCTCCGTAAACTCCGCTCAAACACTTTCACTGCTGATCCATTCTCTCGGGTAAATGCTCGGCGCGGTTAGAATGGGAGTTTTTGCTCCGCCTCGCTAACGCATCGGGTAGAGGAGAAAAATAGGTAATATTTTTCTTAATATTGCGTAACACCAGTTAATGAAGGAAAAAATGGGATATTTTTATTTAAGTATTGCAATTATTATGGAAGCTGTTGCAATGACAGCTTTAAAATCGGGTGGTTTTAGTAAGTTAATGCCAACTCTTATTATGGGTTTTGCTTATGGGATTTCCTTTTATTTTATGTTGCTGGCATTAAAGACGATCCCTATGGGTATCACTTATGCAATATGGGCTGGTGTGGGTATTATTTTAATTGCTGTTATTGCTTTTGTACGTTATCAAGAAGTCCCTGACTTGGCTGCGGTTATTGGTATGAGCTTAATTGTTTTGGGTATCATCATCATCCGTTTATTTTCTACGACTGTCGCTCATTAAAAGGATGTTTAAATGCCTTCGGTACTTATAACTGGAACAAATCGTGGTATTGGTTTAGAACTTGTTCGTCAATATTTAACAGAAGGTTGGCAGGTATATGCTACAGCGCGCGATCCAGAAAACTCAACAGAGCTACAACAACTGTTAACTGATCATCCTAATCTTTTACATATCTATCCACTTGATGTCACAGATAATGAGCAACGACTTTCTCTTGCTGAACATCTAAAAGGTATTCCTTTAGATATTCTGATTAATAATGCGGGTGTCTATGGTCAATATGATGCTTATTTTGGCAATACAGATGAAGATATGTGGCTAGATGCATTTCGTATTAATACCATTGCTCCTATGAAACTAATGGAATTACTTGTTAATAATATCGCCTTAGGTGATATGAAAATTATTGCCAGCATGAGTAGCAAAATGGGTAGTATGGACGATAATGGCTCAGGTGGCAGTTATGTCTATCGCTCGACTAAAGCGGCACTTAATGCGATTATGGTCAGTGCTGCCCGCGATTTAAAATCATCAGGCATAAGTTCTATTATTCTCCATCCGGGCTGGGTGCGTACTGATATGGGTGGTCCAAATGGGGAAATAAACACCAAAGAATCAGCAGAACGTTTACGTGCAATTCTTGCCTCTGTCAGTATAGAAAATAGCGGGAATTTCTATGATATAGATGGAAGCATCATTCCGTGGTAAAGTCCCCCACAAATTAATCAAAACAACAGGAAACAATGAAAACTATCATCCAATATACATCTCTTATTGCTCTTTCTAGTATACTTGTCGCTTGTGGATCTGGTGGTGCTGCTAATAAAGTAGAAGGTAAAGCTGTAGCTACTGCCTCGACAACAGCAGCTCCTTCTACCACCATACCTTCCCCCCAAGCTGGTGGTTATAGCAATATTGACAATAACCAGCTTGCACAAATGATGAAAGATGGGGTGACTTTAGTTGATATACGTCGTAAAGAAGAATGGCAACAAACAGGTATTATAAAAGGTGCAAAAACAATTACATTTTTTGACAAATACGGTCGTATCAACCCTAATTTTGTCTCTGAGTTTAAAGCCTTAGTAAAACCAGATCAGCCAGTTGCTCTTATATGCCGCACAGGCAATCGCACACGCGCTGCGAGCCAAGCGATTTCCCAGCAGTTAGGTTATAAGAAAGTTTATAATGTAAGCCATGGTATTACGGGGTGGCTTGCAGAAAAGCGCCCTGTTGTTGCTTATAAATAATCGACTCTTTTTACGGGGAGATAAAAATCATAAGGAGTAACTTCAAGTTGCTCCTTGAGAGCTTCATCCCATCACCCTCTTCTTAATTTAACAAAATTTTTAACTACTCAGCACAATCAGTAACAAAGAAGATCAAAAAAACAGGGGCTAAATGGTTAGATTCATTTTGCGCGATTGCTTAGGAAATACTTTTAACTACCTTTTTAAAATAGGCTAACACCAAAAAAGGAGATCGCTATTCCCATCAAAATAGCACCTGTCAATATACCAGAAAAAAGACTTAACGGTATCCATGCCCATTCAGAAAGATCTAAGTGAAAACTATCAAAAGAAAAGCGATTAATTTGTTTTTTTGTTGGTATCAACGGACGAGGTGAAAAGCGTGGGTTTCTACGTCTTTTATTTTGACTCTTTTTAGCAGCAGATCTTATATTTTCTTTTTGAGTATTTAATAGTCGTTCAGCCTGTTGACGCGCTAAGGTTGTTTCTTTTGCCTTGGCAGCTTTTATTTCCTGTGAATATTTCTTTGTTGAATCTATTGCCTTATCGAAACCATTAATAAAATCATCAATTGTGGCTAATCGATTCTCTTTTGCTAGTGCCATACCATTTTCTAAGTGATGCCATTGAGCATCTGTCAGGCTATTAATTCTTTTCGGACGCACTTTACTTAATAAGGCCACTACACTATTTTCACCCGCGAAAGGATGTTCGCCACTCAATAAATGATAGCTAATGCATGCTAAAGAAAACACATCATCTTGTTCTGAAATAGGTCGCCCAAAACAAACATCAGGACTAGCATAAATGGCTTCTTTGTTTGGCAGTGTCACTGTATGTTCGACTTCTTGTTCCAGTTGATGTTGCTTTGCCGAATTATAAATACTATCGACTAAAATTACATCATTCGTATTACTAATATAAATAGAGTCTAATCCTACACAACCATGCACTAAGCCACATTTTTTAATATTATCTAATGACTTTTTTATATTTGAAACTAAAGATAAAACAGTAGATAAATCACCATAACTTTTGTTTTTTGGCATTTTTTCCTGAAGAAAATTTCCCCTCGGAAGCTCAAAGACCAAATAAGCACTATCATCAGTTTGCTCAAAATCGATGATATTAAATATGTCACAACCCTTTTTTATTCTGTCTATTTCTTGTCTGACAGCATGTCTTATTTCTATGGAACGAAAGTAGCTTTCTGGCAAAAACTTAATATAAAGGGATGTATTTCGATCATTCACGTAACTAGCGGTATAAATATCCCCCGTAATACTTGGCAATAAACATAACCCTAGCACATACTTATTACTGACGCTTTTAAGCGTATTGTTTTCCGATAAGTTTTGAGGAACAGGCTTACTGTTTTTTTGTTCTTCATGCTTGTTTCCAACATTCATGACTATACTCTTATAACTAATATAGAGCTAACTGCCCTTGTTAAGAAATTGACTAAATTAAAAGCTCTCTAAGGATCCAGAACCCCCTAGCTTCTCTTATAAATCAAAATATTAATATTTCTCTTTTTTTTTCAAACCAATAGGCTGCCCCCAAGGTATTCCCAATTCTGATCTTATTGATGCGTGCTTAACATAAACATAAGCAGATGAATCTTTCACCACCCGATCCATTAAAATAGGCAAACGTGTCACTGGTGAGCTATCTTCTCCAACAAAAGATATTATTTTTTTATCAGACATTGCGAGTGATACAAATAACCAGCCTAATAAAAAACCTAACACCAATAAAAACGAGCCTCCATAAATCTTAGCTACGATAGGTAATTGAACTTTATTTTCTTTCCTGACAAGCTGTAAATGTGGAGACTTTTTATTCATGATAAATACACTAGCAGTATTAAAAGCTCACCTGTGCTTTTTTCAGATAAACAAAACAATTTTGACGATTTTATGCTCATTAACTATATGCACAATGCTTGCTAAGGAACGTGCATGACAAATTTGACAACAATAATGCAGAATGATTGTTTCAGATTGGATAATTTAAAACTTAGAAACTCCAAGTAGGCACATAAGCACCCAAGAAAACAGAGGCTAAATGATTAGATTAATTTTGCGCGGGTGCTTAAGTCACTCTACGCAACAATTTTGGGTCATTCAAACTGGAATAATCAGGTGGTATATACCCGACATTTATATTGAATAAAAAGCCTTATACCAAGCCAGTAAATTTAGTGTCTGGAAATATTTTACTGAAAAGCATTTTTTCAGGGCTGACTAATTATTACGGACAAGATATTTACACCTTTTATCCATCGTTAACACTAACCGATTAAGTTCTACTATAAATACCCTGAATCAGTGACTTCACT
>JALVDG010000007.1 GCA_027009095.1 Thiotrichaceae bacterium | reverse complement strand
AAACGCTTAGAAGAGCCTGTTGAGATGCGACGCTTCCGTCCTAATATCGTCGTCACAGGTAGCGAAGCTTTTGCAGAAGATAACTGGAAAACATTTACACTAGGTAATATTCCCATGCGTGGGGTAAAACCTTGTTCTCGTTGCATACTCACAACCGTCAATCCTGATACGGGAGAGCGTGAAGGTGCGGAGCCTTTAAAAACACTAATGACATACCGTAAAGAAGGCAGTAAAGTTTTATTTGGACAAAATATCATCCATGAAGCTTTAGGGACTTTAGCAATAGGTGATAGGCTTAGTACTCCATCAAAATAAACTTGTTGGAGTACTATTAACTTAGGGATCACCCCTTACATGTTTATTACACCTCGACTGCTCTCGTATCATCGAAATATAATCATCTAAACGTTGCCCTTTTTGTTCTTTAAATTGTTTTTCCATAACTTCTAACTGTTGGATTCTATCTAAACGGAAGTTACGAAATGCTTTTCGCAAATGACACCATCCCGTTAACGTCCAAACATTTCCCCAGAAAAACAACCCTAAAGGTTTTACCTCTCTCTGACTCAACATGCCGTCAGCACGCTTATAATGAATACTTATGTATTTAAATCCATCAATGGCATGACGACAAGTATCCAACGTCGTTTCAAGGTCTTCTCGACGACCAAAACCTAGTGCAAATAATTTACTATCATCAATATGATTTTTTAGCTCTTCTGGAATAACGGCTTGGATTTTATCAAGTGCTGATTGTGCACTATTGCCTAGCTCGGAGCCTCCCCATACTTTAATAATTCGCATACCTAATACGAGCGCCTCAAGCTCATCGGCATCAAACATAATAGGAGGAATATCAAGAGAATAGCGCAAGTGATAACCAACACCTGTCTCACCCTCTACGGGCACACCTGATAGGCTTAAGTCTTGAATATCACGATAGATTGTACGTTCAGAAACCTCTAAACGCTCAGCTAAATCATGCGCTGTTACCAAGCGCTTATTCCGCAAAATTTGCACTATTTGAAATAAACGATCAGCACGACGCATAATGAAGTTTCTTTTTTGATAGATTGAATACAGTTTAGATCACTGATGTTACGCAATATAGAAAAATATTATATATTTTTCCCTCCGCCCGATGCGTTAGCGAGGCGGAGCCAAAACTCCCATTCTAACCGCGCCGAGCATTTGCCCGAGAGAATGGATCAGCAGTGAAAGTGTTTGAGCGGAGTTTACGGAGCGAGTTTTTTCACTGCCCATTCTCTCGGGTAAAGCGCAGGAGGAAGCGGTTAGCTGGGTCGCCTTTTCTTTGCTTACTTTCTTTTGGCGACGCAAAAGAAAGTAAGTCGTAGCCCTTTATGGAATAGAGCAAAAGAACCTAAATTTAAAAGGGCTACGAAAAACTTCACTGATATTTTTAAAGAGTGACTGCGTAACATCAGTTATTTAACGACGCTTATAAAATTTATTCTTCTGCGCCCTTTTTTGTTTAGCTTCATCTTTTGCAACTACGTCTTTATCAAGCTCTAAACCTACTTTTCGGTAGAGTGATGCCATGCGTTTAACCGTCATTTCTTCATAACGACCTGCACGGAGTGAGCGTGACAACGTAATATCGCCATAACGTACACGAATTAACCGACTAACTTTTACCCCTTGTGTTTCCCAAAGTCGGCGTACTTCACGGTTACGACCTTCTTTTAAAACAACGTGATACCATCGGTTTGCCCCTTCACCGCCTGCGAAGGTAATTTTATTAAACTTGGCTTTACCGTCTTCTAAAATCACCCCTTTTCTTAGGGTTTCGATCATTTCATCGCTTACTTCACCTAGCACTCGCACGGCGTATTCACGCTCGATTTCATAGGAGGGATGCATTAAACGGTTGGCTAATTCCCCATCGGTTGTAAACAGTAATAAACCATCGGTATTTAAGTCTAATCTTCCAACTTGAATCCAACGTCCGCTACTAATATCAGGGAGAGAGTCAAATACTGTGGGGCGATTTTCAGGGTCTTTGCGTGTTGACACTTCACCCGCTTTCTTATGATACAAAAGTACCCTTGGTGTTGCTTTTAAACGTGAAGCTAAGCGCAAGCGTTGTCCACGCAAAATGACTTGGTCCTCCTCGCTAATCGCCTGACCTGTTGTTGCTTTCGAGCCATTAACTAAAATATCACCCGCTTCAACCCAGCGTTCTATTTCTCGACGAGAGCCATAACCAGCGCGAGAGAGTATTTTTTGAATTCGTTCTGCCATTAATTTTTACTATGTGTTTGAAGGTTTAGGTTTATCTTAGCTGCTAATTTTTTTCGATGACTCAAAAGCTGAAGCTTTCACTCCTTTTATTAGGAGTATTAAGTACCCTCGCAAAATTAATCTAACAAAGTTATTATTGAGCAATAATAAGCCAGCGATAGATAGCAATACTATTTATTAGCATAAAAACCATATTTTGTACGGCGATTGCATATGCACCACTATACCACCCCCATATTGCTAAAATCACACTAGAAATAAAATAAAGCACAAATGCCCATGGACTAATCGTAATATTAAGAGACAGCATAATTGCTGCTGCCACTGCGATCAGCGCGCCACTCCATTCTAAAAGCTTTAGGGGTAACTCATGTGTAGATTTTTTTTCGGGGGGAAATGATTTCATTATGTGGGGTACCAAAACACCATTTTTAGACTATACATTAAAGAGATTATCAAGTTCTACCGAAATAAATACTCACATGCATGCATGAGGCTTAATTTACCAGCTATAGATTGAGATAGATCATACTGTAAAGCATCAATTAAACATATAATATTAGTAACTACTCAGCTTGCACTCTATTTTGCCCGATTTCTGCGTTAAAAGTGCTCATTTATGCTTATAAACTCCGCCCTTTTGCCTTGAAATCGAACAAAATAGAGCACAATCTAAGCAGTTACCGATTATGCTCAATAGTTACTAATATTAATGCTTCTTAGTAACATTAGCCAAATTTAAACAGCAGAATGGATAAGTCTGATGCATCCATCGCAAATGTTGATTTTGGTGGATGCACTATCGTTTATCCACCCTACAAATCACAATTGGCGAAGCTACTAAATAAGTTTCAATATTTACTTTGAATAGAGCCTTCTGGTACTTCATCAAACTAAACTAGCTAGTGGCTGACTTATTCAATAGAATTTGTTATAAAAATAATCAAATTTTTCCTCTTCTCACCCCTAATGGAATACCAACATGACAGAAAAAAAAGAAACACCCCTAACAAAAGCTCAAGCCACCGCTATGTTAAGCCAATTAACAGATGCTAGTACCGTCATGACATCACCCAAAACCATGTCGGGCAAAGAGTTACTCCGTATCACACATGCAGTAGGAGAGTACCCATATGCAACAAAAATGAAATTAAAAGAATATGAAGAGGCTAAATATCTACTTCAAATAGAACTATTAAAAGTTCAAAAATGGGTACAAAAAACAAATAAAAAAATTGTGTGTATTTTCGAAGGGCGTGATGCAGCAGGTAAAGGTGGTACAATTAAACGCTTCACCGAACACCTCAATCCTCGTACTGCTCGTGTTATTGCATTAGAAAAACCAAATGAGCGAGAACTAGGGCAATGGTACTTCCAACGCTACATAAAGCACCTCCCTACAACGGGTGAAATAATATTATTTGACCGCTCATGGTATAACCGAGCTGGTGTAGAAAAAGTAATGGGCTTTTGCACCGAGAAACAACACTTAGAATTTATGCGCCAAGCACCCGTTTTTGAACGTATGCTAGTTAACTCTGATACTATCTTATTCAAATATTGGTTCTCTGTTACTCGACAAGAGCAATTACGACGCTTCCATTCTCGTAAGCATGACCCGTTAAAGCAATGGAAACTTAGCCCTATCGACGTACAATCACTTGATAAGTGGGACAGCTACACCGAAGCAAGAGAGTCTATGTTTTTTAATACCGATACCGCAGATGCCCCTTGGACGGTTGTAAAATCGGATGATAAAAAGCGTGCTCGACTTAATTGCATACGCCACTTTTTAAACTCTCTTGATTACGATGACAAAGACACCTCTGTCGCTTGCGCCCCTGATGAGTTAGTAACAGGTACTGTTGAAAAATTATATGGAGTCAGCTAATGAAACCACAAAAAACAAAGAATAATGATATTCCCAAGTCTAATAATAAAGAATCCATAAATACCGCTAAAACAGAAAAATCGAAGAAACTAAGTAAAAAAGAGCAGAAACTCATTCAAATCTTAGAACAAGCTGAGAAATCGGCAAAAAAAGCCAAAAAAGCAGCAAAGAAGGCAAAAAAGGCTGCCAAAAAAGCAAAAAAAGCTCAGTTAAAAGTTAAACAATCAGAAGAGAGCTTTAATGACACAGTACTTCATTGCCAAGATAATATAAAAAAATACGTTAAAAAAGCCGCTAAGAAAGCGACTAAAAAAAGTAAAACCAAAAAGAAGGTAAAGAAAAAATAAGCCTCACTTTTACAACTCAAGGGCATCGGTAGCAATGACTGATGCTCTTATTTTCATACAACCATTTCGCTGTGGTTTGAAAATACCATAACCTCGCGTCATGCATTTAAAATATATGAAGAAAAAACAGGCTTGATAATCGGATCATCAAGATATTATGAGTATGACGCTCAAAAGAAAGAGGTAGCTATAGGTTACACATTTATAGGACAACGGATCTAAATAACAAAGTCCTTATGGCTATCGCAAAATTAAGTGCCTCATGATTGTGAAGCACTCTCTTCCGCTCAATATGGAAACGCCATTAGTCCTTCCAATTACCTACTGTAAAGTGCCCATTATGATAGTAGTACAAACGCTCACCAATCATAATACTGCGATCATTCCACGACCACGATTGATTATTTAATGCCTTCATTTTACCTAAATTAGTAATTTTCTTTTTATAACGATCTATCTCAAAACGATACAAGCCTTTGCTATAAATATGTGGGTTATTAGGATCATAGGCATCAATCGGTATGGCAACACGCGTTATACGATCGTTGTATTGTAAATAAGTAAACGCATGATGATTATCTGTCGCCTCACTTTGTGACCACTCTTTGCCAATAATCACCTTATTAATTTCTTTTGGCTGTCTCGGATTGCGTATATCAAAGAGCGATAACTTAATACCTTTTGTTTGTACCCAAGCTCCTTTATTGGCAACAGCATCCTTACCTACACCTAGCAACAAACCTTTTCCTAGTGGATGTAAATAATCGGAGAATCCTGGTATGACTAACTCTCCTGATAATTTTAAATGCTGTGGATTACGCATATCGACGACATAAAGCGGATCGGTTCGTCTGAAGGTGACAAAGTAGGCATAATCTTCAAATAATCGTGCGCCATAGAGCTGCTCGCGAGGTTTTCCTAGTGCTTTGGGATAACGCTTATTGGGTAGATTATCCAAAATCATTAATGCTTTTTTATGTGGGTTTTCAGCTAATGAGGTTAAAACTACAGGTGATTTTAAAACAGGATCAGCTGCATTTTTTTTGCGATAAACACTTGCCTGAGGGTTATTAGTGACCACCCGTAGATTACCTTTTTTATCCTCATCTAATTGAAAGGTGCTGTTTCTTCGCCATCCGAATTGACCTAATACATAGCCAGAGCCACGATAGTCAAACCCTGTATTATGATAAGCAAACTTATGAATTAGCGTCTTTACTACACGGCTTGGATAGCGCGAGTTTTTATTAAAATTACCATAGTCTGCACTGCTAATATACAGTGCTTTTTTTGAGAAATAATCAATACCATAATCATTCCCTAGCCATCCCAGACCTTTAATTTTAGGCATTTTCTTCGCTAAGTTAATTGCCACGATACTCGTTAAACTATAAGCACTGGGGTTTTTAGGGTTGTAATACAAATCATCATCTTTAATAACAACATGCGCTCCGCCCTTTCCTTGAATACGATATTTTGGTAAATGATCTTTAATACGCCACTTTTTAATTTCAGCAATTAAATTTTGACGATGTTTAGCCATAACTGTTTTTGGTAGCGGCTTACTAG
>JALVDG010000006.1 GCA_027009095.1 Thiotrichaceae bacterium | reverse complement strand
AGCAATATTGGTGCAGCTGTTCCAGGAAACCCTGAGACACTTAGCACATCGTTAAATATTCTCTCCTATGTTGACTATTTATCAGGCGGATACTCAGCACTGGGGGCTGGCTTTCCTAATGCCTTTGGCTTCTTAACGCCTGACTCAAATAAAGTGTATTTAAGCCCAAATATGTCATTTGACTTTACCCTTATAGGATTCCAGAAAAAAACAGCCGAACAAGCAAAACAAATTTGGAGAAAAGAGTTTAACGGTATAACAAAACATGCCCAGCAACCTATAATTCATTGGCCTTGGCACGACTATGGTCCAAATGATAACGACAGTGCTGGATATACTTTAGATATGTATGAAAGCCTTCTTAGTAAGGCAAAAAACTATGGCAGTGAATTTATTACCGCGAAAGATCTCACTCAGCGTATTAAAAGCTTTAAAGCATCATCTGTCGACATATCGAGTGCTGCAAATAATACAATTGTTGCTAAAGTAAAATCTAACAATAGTGGAAATTTTTCTTTAAAACTCAATAACTCAAAAACAATTAGCTCTGTTGATAAATGGTATGCCTATAACCAAAATACTGTATTTTTAGATCAAGATGGTGGAGTTTATAAAATACATACGGGGTCTCCTAAAGCTGTAACCAGAATCAATAAATTACCAAGTAGAAGCAAACTTATTTCCTTATTTGGTAATGGTGAAGATATTAAATTTCGCTTAAAAGGCGAAGGAACAGTTGAGATTACAACTAAATGCACCAATCCATCATCAATAAAAGTTAGTGGTGGCACTAGTACATACCAAAGAATTAATAGTTCCAAGATTTCATTATCGTTCCCAAGCAATAAAAATCATGTGGAAACGACTGTAGACATCACCTGTCCTTAAAAGATAGTAATCCGCATAATCAGTAACTGCTTAGATTGCACTCTATTTTAGTTGAGTAGTTACAAAAGATATTAATTAGAATCCTAAGACTATAATCACCGCGGTCTTTATGGTCTTAAGATTTTTCCATAGCAATAAAAAATTGTTATATGCACTAAATAAATTCCTTAAATACCATCAAAGTATCTCTCCTTTCTCTATTACTCCCACCTTCACACACTATCTAAAAATATGATGCTTTGATCCTGATTAGCATGTGAAAAGTAATAAATAACGCAAATAATTTCTTGTACTCCTAAAAGATTTGGTTTGATGGAGTACTGGTACATTTATATGGAGTTCTTGTGGTTAAATATATTTATAAAATTTTATTATTATCATTAATCTTTTTTATTAATATAACTTATGGATCGCCAAAAATAGAAAAAAATATGCAGGGAAAACTACCTTCGTCTGCTAAAAACAAAATCAATACAAGCAAAAGCACAGCCGTTTTTTATGGTCCAAATCTACCAACCGACATACTTTCTCAATACGGCCGTATCATTGTTGAATCAGGCAATGTTAAAGCAGAAGAACTTGCAGCACTAAAAGCAAATAATAGTAGTGTGTTTGCTTACGTTAGTATTGGCGAGGTATCCCCAAGTAGACCTTGGTTTAAACATATCAAAGATGAGTGGATATTAGGTGACAATAAAGTCTGGGACAGTAAAGTAATGGACTTAGCCTCTCCTGGCTGGCAAGACTTTATTTTAAATTCAGTCGTCACTCCACTTTGGGACAAAGGTTATCGAGGTCTTTTTCTTGATACTATGGATAGTTTTTATCTCTTCGCAAAGGATCCTGAAGAACAAAAAAGACAAACCATTGCACTTACTAAACTTCTCCAAAGAATACACCAACGTTATCCCGATATACGTTTTATTTCTAACAGAGGTTTTGAAGTTTTATCTAGTATTGGAAATCAATTAGAAGCCGTTGTTGCAGAATCTTTATATGCTAGTTGGGATAATGGAAAAAAGATATACAAAAAAACTTCGGCTAATGATCAAGAATGGCTTCGCAACAAACTTAATAGTATTAAAAAGAAAGCATCTGTAGATATTATTATTATTGACTATGTTGAACTAGGTAAACATAAAGAGGCTAAAGAAACTGCTGAAAAAATAATGAACGAGGGATTTATTCCATGGGTATCAATTCCTTCTCTTGATTTAGCGGGTGTAGGCAGTATCGAACCTAAAATAAATACTTATTTACTTTTATTTGATAGCAAAACAGAAACGAATAATCCACTTCAGCTAAAAAAATATCAAGAGCTTGTCAATAAAACTAAAGATAAAATAATTAAAACTCACGATATACGATCAGGAATGCCTTTAGGGCACATGGGAGGACGATATAAAAGTATACTTAGTGCCCTCCCCTACAAAGAACAATCAAAAACTTATAAAGATTGGGTAAAAAAACAAATTGAAGAGGGAGTAACTCTTAATATGCTAACGCCTGAAGCGGCTATCCCTAGCAAAAAATAAATATGCAAATATCAAATACACCAAAAAAGCTATTTAACCTGCCTGTTTTAGTATTAATCACTATTTCACTGCTTTTTTTATTATTTGTATTATTTCCATGGAAAACTCTAACATACCTAAATTTTCAAAATACAACTTTACTCAAAGAACAATTCTCTAGCCGTTTAAAAACTAAGTATTACTTAATGCTTAACTCAGAAAATATTTCTAACAGCGACATAATCACACTCTCTCAGACTCTAAGAGACGAAGGGCTATGGAAATATTCTTCGATGCTACTTAAGAAAAAAATTAATATTAATAAGCTAAATAAACAACAGCATCAGCAATACATGATGATCTTACTAGATAATTATGTAGATGCTTATCATGCATCGGTTAATAAAAAAGAACGTATTTTTCTTAAAAATAAAGTTCGTAGTCAACTGATCAATATAGAAGATTTTACTCACCTATCAAATCAAGAATTGCAGACACTTGCAGAGTTAAGTAGTGATTTTGGCTTATACCCTCTTGCTAGTAAGTTTTACTATCAACTAGCAAATAAAAATACCACCTATCGCTCACAATGGTTCGCCGAAGCAGGAAAAAATTTCAATCAATCCGAAGATTATAAATCAGCAGCCGAGGCTTTCAAATTAGCAGGAAATTTTGTTAATACGGAAATCATTTATAATGAATTTACTAATGATTGGTTAACCGCACTTGTAAAATCTAATCAGTTAGATCAAGTAGCCCTATTTATAGATAATTTTAAACAACAGCTTCCTAAATCTCATAAGGCTATAGAAACTATTGCTAATATCGCTATTCAAGCAGGCTTTCCAGAACAGGCTAGTTATTTTTTTGCGTATTTAGCTAAAAATGATCCCCTGTGGCAGCAACGCTGGTACGAAAAAGCAGCTTATTGGGCTTCAAATGCTGAAAACTATGAAGATGCTGCAACTTATTTAATAAATGCTGAAAAAATAACAACAAGTGATAATGAAAAATGGTATATAAAACAACGCTTAATTGATATTTACGTCAAAGCAAAAATGCCAGAGAAAGCTTTAGCACTTATTCTTCCCCTAATAGAGAACAACCCTAAAAACCTTAAACTACTCGATCAAGCAATAGACATATCTCTAAAAAATAAAAATCTGGCAACTGCCAGGAAACTTAACAAACTCTATTTATCACAAAACCCTGATTCTATTAATGCTTTAAATAGACAAGTTAACATCGAAGCATTTGATAAAAATTATAAGCAAGCTATAAACTATATTAAACGAGTTGTAAGGATAACACCTAATAAACTAGAGCCTAGGGAGCAATGGGCAAACTTAGCGGAACAAGAAGGCAATAAAGATACTGCCACCGATCTTTGGCAATGGATTTATAAATATAGCAATAATGATAAACACCTAAAAAAATTAATTAGCACCGCTCAGGCTAATATTAATGGAAATGGTCTAGCCGTATTACAAAAAATTGCACGAGAAGAGAGCTTACCCAAACAAGCCGCCTATGATGTTTTTTTTCACCTTATAAGAAAAAATAAGAAAACATTAGGAGAAAAGTTTTTAACAAGCTACTTATCACATCACAAACCTGATAGGTCACTACTAAAAATACTCGCTAAATGGTATAGCGGAGAAAGGCGCTATACTTTATCTTTAAAAACATGGAATAAAATAGAACAAAAATATGGTACTACCAGAACCACTAGCCTAAACAAATTCGAACTATTTTGGTTGCTTAATAAAAAACGTAAAGCTTATCGCTTATGGCTAAAAAATAAAACTTCATGGAATAAGAAAGCAAATAGAAGGCAGCTATCCATCATGGCTGAAATCGCTTGGAGATATAAACATTATAGACAATCCTTATCCTACTATAAACGTCTTATTAATAATAAGTACAAACGTCCCTTACGTGAACGTATATTTCAATATATGCGTATTGCTTTATTACAAAAAAAACTAGGGAAGCCAAAATCAGCATTAGCTACATTTCGTAAAGGCTTCATAAATACATCAAGTCTCACTCTATTAATCAACGGGTTACAACTTAGCTTTGATAGGCATGATGAGTACTATTTTAAAAGTTTCACTAAATTAGCCAAAAAACATAAAAATAAAGTTAAGTTAAGTTCACGTTACTGGCTTTTACAAGCTGCTCATGCCCAGAGAAACAAAAGCTACAAGACAGCTCTTAGACACTATAAACGAGTACTATCATTAAAACCAAAATCTCGAGAAGCACGTCTGGGCATACGGGCTATTCGAAAACTATAACAACTTAAGGGTAACTGCTCGACAATCATTAACTGCTTTTTTCGAGTTCAAGGCTAAACTTAACAGCAAGATACCTCTTTTAAAATACTCATCTCATCTATTGCAATAATATTACTTAGATTAAATCACTCTATCTCAAAATTTAACTCAGTAATCATGCATTAAGTATGCTCTTAAAGTAAAAGCAATAATACTCAGTGACATTAACAGTCTCCAATTGAATCATAATCGATTTTCTCAATATTAAAATTGTCCAGTTTTTTCTAAGAAACAAACAATTCTATCTATTGAGAAATGACTTAAATCTAAGGTTTCTTAGGGAGTCTCAAAACCGAGATATTTTCTTTTAGTATTGCAATGTAAAGGTGGCTAGTTATCGATACTTATTCAACAAGCTCTACCAATACGACTAAAGATAAAAATAAGTTAGCTATAATAGCATTATTGGAAATCATTCTATTGCCTATTATTATTCCTCTTACTATCTTATCTTTTGGTATAAAGGATATTTTTTTACTAGAGAAAGCCTTTCCATGGCTAATATTGATACCAACATTAGCCGCATCTAGGTATGGGACATGGTATGGACTATTAAGTCTATCTATATTTAGTTTATTCTGCTTAGTTTACGTATCCATTTTTCAACCATCATTATTTACTTCTGCTATCCAAATATTATCAGGCGGACTCGTCCTTGTTGTTTTTATCGGAGAAATGACGCAGCGCTGGAAACAACGTAACAAACTTCAAATTAAACAACTTAAAGAATGCCGTCTCAATAGTAATCAGTCTGAAAAAGCTTTACAGCTTTTACATATCTCTTATAGCAATCTTGAAGAAGAACTAATCACCACAACCCAGTCATTATCAAACTCGCTACGACTAATCGATATCTCTATTAATCAAAAATCACAAAATAAAAAGGGTCGACTACAATTAGCAGCCAATAAAATGAAACAAATATTACAACAATATGAGTGGTTAGAATCGGCAGCTTTTTATTATGTAAATAATAAAGGGAAGATCAACTCTAAAGCCTTATGCCATATAGGTGTTATTGCTCCAAACTTACACTTATCCCCCCTTTTATCAAAAGTCATTGATAGCAAAAAATCAATTAGTATCAATCATAATTTATCCTATAAAGAAACCATTAATAACCCTCAACAATTACAGGCAGGAATCCCTTTATTAGATGAAAATAATCATTTATGGGGCGTTTTAGCTATTGCACGCATAACACCATCAATATTTATGCAGCAAAATCTTAATTTACTCTCCTTACTATGTGCTTATGTTGCAAACTTACTAAGCAATGTACAACGTCCTTTAACAAACTCAGAACAATTAATATTAGATATATCCGCAT
>JALVDG010000005.1 GCA_027009095.1 Thiotrichaceae bacterium | reverse complement strand
TTCTGTTGGAGGCATCCCCTTAGATATTGATATGCTTTGTCATAATGTCGCGACGACTTACGCACTGTATAAGGCAGTCGTTAAAGGTGAGCCACTTATCTCACGTATCGTCACAATAACAGGTGATGGTGTCAAACAGCCTCAGAATATAGAAGCGCTTATCGGAACGCTAGTAAGCGATTTGGTTGCTCAGGCGGGTGGTTATAGCGCTAAGGCAGAGCGCTTGATAATGGGTGGGCCGATGATGGGTATTGCCTTAGCTAATGATGATATTCCAATGGTTAAAGCAAGTAACTGCTTTTTAGTTGCTTCTGACTCAACATTACAACAAGCAAATTCACCACACTCATCACAAGCACAAATGCCCTGTATTCGTTGTGGAAAATGTATGACGGCATGCCCAGCCAATTTATTGCCGCAGCAATTATACTGGCACATACAAGCAAAAGATTATGACAAAGTAACAGAGCATAACCTCAATAGTTGTATAGAATGTGGTTGTTGTGACTATGTTTGTCCGAGCCATATTCCCCTCGTGAGTTATTTTCGTTTTGCAAAATCAGAAATTCGTGCCCAAGAAGTTGCACTTAAAAAATCTAATTTAGCGCGTGAACGTCATGAATTTCTTGAGTTTAGAAAGATACGTGAAAAGCAAGAGCGTGATGAGAAGCGTCGTAAGCACAAAGAAGCTTTACAGAAAAAGAAAGCAGGTACTTCCGCAGATAAATCTAAAAAAGATGCGATTCAAGCAGCAATGGCAAGAGCAAAGGCAAAAAAGTTAGCAAGAAAAGCAGAGACTAAAGCGAAGGATGTCAAAAATGAGTCGGGGGCATAAGCAAGATGCAATTTAAAACAGACAGTTCGCCTTTTGTAGCAGGAGCCTCAGGGGTTGGTAGCGTTATGCGCCAAGTGTTATATGCCTTAATCCCTGGTGTTGCTGTCATGAGCTATTTTTATGGTTGGGGCGTACTCATTAATATTGTTTTTGCGATTGTTGTCGCGCTAGCATTTGAAGTGATAGCGTTATATTTAAGAAAGCGTCCGATTAACGTTTTTATTACTGATTATAGTGCAGTGGTTACCGCCGTTTTATTTGCCCTAACCCTACCTCCACTTGCACCATGGTGGATTATCGTTGTCGGTTTGTTTTTTGCCATTGTGATCGCAAAGCATTTATATGGGGGCTTAGGTTATAACCCTTTCAACCCTGCTATGGTAGGGTTTGCTGTCTTAATCATCTCTTTTCCATTAGAAATGGGGCAGTGGATTCGTCCTCACTTTGGTGAAGGTAGTTTGCTTACACTACCAGAATCATTAAACATTGTTTTTAACGGCATAGGTAACGTATTAAGTGATAGCGAATGGGACGCTATCACAATGGCAACACCACTGGATGATGTTAAAACAGAATTACGTAAAGGTATTTACTTCTCTGAAGTGATACAAACTAGTGAGTATGGTTTTGTATCAGGTAGAGCGTGGGAATGGATAAGTGCTGCCTTTTTATTGGGTGGTTTATGGCTACTTTATAAAAAGGTAATTTCTTGGCGTATACCCGTATCACTCTTAGTTTCGCTTGCATTAATGGCATTTATTGTTGATTTTATCGAGCCAGATTTGCATCAATCATCCCTATTTTATTTATTTAGTGGCGCGACGATGTTAGGTGCTTTTTTTATTGCGACCGACCCTGTCTCAGCCTGTACAACGCCACGTGGTCAGTTGCTTTATGGGGCTGGTATTGGTTTCTTTATTTATATTATCCGTACATGGGGAAGCTATCCTGATGCTATTGCATTTTCTGTATTAATTATGAATATGTCTGTACCGATGATTGATTATTTCACCCAGCCACGCGTATTTGGTGCTAAGTCGGGAGATAAATAATGAAAAAGCACGTGCTTGCAATGAGAAAGTCAGGTTTTTTATTAGCTTTTTTTGCCTTTATTGGTGTGTTATTTGTCTCTGTGTCGCATTTATTAACCAAAGATAAAATTGCAGAAAACCAGCGCATGTTATTACAACATAACTGGAACGAAGTGCTAGATATATCACGCTATAGCAATGATTTAAATAATGATAATCGTATTATCTCCGCAGAGGAACTAGACTTGCCTTATGACTCAACCGTATATTTAGCAAGAAGCAAATCAGGAAAGCCAGTTGCTGCTATTTTTAGAGTAACAACCTTAGAAGGCTATGGAGGTCGTATTACTTTGCTTGTCAGTGTGAACTATAAAGACAAACATATAACTGGTGTACGAGTTATAAATCATACCGAAACCCCAGGTTTAGGTGACAAAATTGAAATCGAAAAAAGCAAATGGATACTTGGTTTTAATGATAAGTTTCTTAACGATGAGACAGAAGCAGCATGGGCTGTTAAGCGTGATGGTGGCGAGTTTGATCAATTTACAGGGGCAACAATTACCCCCCGCGCTGTTGTCGGTTTAGTGAAGCATGTGTTGGACTATGCAAATAATAATATGTCACGTTTATTTTCAACACAGCCTAAGCCACAAGCTCAAGACAAGGAGAAATAAAAATGACTGAAGAAGTTAAAAAGTCTCCAAATACTAACTACCCACAGCTAATAGCCAATGGTTTGTGGCACAATAATCCTGGTTTAGTGCAGTTATTGGGCTTGTGCCCATTATTGGCCGTCACAGGAAATGTGGTAAATGGTATTGGTTTAGGTTTAGCGACTTTGTTTACCCTAGTTATTTCCAATGCCTCAATTTCTTTTAGTCGTCATTGGGTACGCAAAGAAATCCGCATTCCATTTTATGTATTAGTGATTGCATCCAATGTAACGGTGATTGACCTGCTAATGTCTGCATGGTTGCCACATTTACACATGGTGCTCGGTATTTTTATTCCTCTCATTGTGACTAACTGCGCCATTATTGGCAGAGCAGAAGCCTTTGCGTCACGAAATTCAATGCTTCCCGCCATTGTTGATGGGCTTATGATGGGACTGGGTTTTCTGTTTGTACTGGTTGTGCTAGGTGCTATGCGTGAATTACTCGGTAACGGAACACTGTTTGCAAATGCTGCGGTTATGTTTGGAGAAGGTGCGAAATTTTTAACAGTACAAGTGATTGATGATTACAAAGGCTTTTTATTAGCGGTTTTACCCCCAGGTGCTTTTTTAGGTTTAGGCTTTCTAATCGCCTTTAAAAATATTGTAGATCGCTGGTTGGAAAAGAAAAATAAATCATCTGTGTCTGCAATACCAGTAGCTGTAGAGAATAGCTAATAGCTTCTTTAGGAAATATTGAATGAATAAAGATAAGCGCTATGAAATTTTTAGACGCTGGCGCGAGGATAATCCTCATCCAAAAACAGAACTCAACTACAGCTCACCCTTTGAGTTATTAATAGCCGTTATTTTATCTGCGCAATCAACGGATAAAGGGGTTAATAAAGCAACCGATAAACTCTACCCTGTTGCAAATACCCCCGAAGCTATTTTTGCTTTAGGTGAAGAGGGGCTAAAGGAATATATCAAAACCATTGGTTTATATAATACCAAGGGTAAAAATATCATTAAAACCTGTCAGATATTAATCGAACAACATAACTCTGAAGTACCAGATAATCGTAAAGCACTAGAGGCTTTACCTGGTGTTGGTAGAAAAACAGCCAATGTCGTGTTAAACACCGCATTTGGTCATCCTGTTATGGCGGTAGATACGCATATTTTTCGTGTCAGCAATCGAACAGGCATAGCCAAAGGTAAAAATGTGGTTGAGGTAGAGAAAAAACTCCTACGACATATACCCAAAGAATTTATGATTGATGCACACCATTGGCTTATTTTACACGGGCGTTATATCTGTGTTGCCAGAAAGCCAAAATGTGGTGCATGTTTAATTTCTGATTTATGTGATTTTAAAGAGAAAACGGAATAGGGCGAAGCTATGTTTGATACCAATCGAGATTCAATGCGTCAGCTTTATTGTGATAGTTGGAAAAAATTTAAGCAGCAACAATTACTTTCTCCTTTAGAGCAACAAATTGTGAGAGTGGTGAAATTGCATCCTGAATATCATCAAATGTTAGCATCACCCGATGTTTCTATAAAAGCTGAGTTCTTGCCAGAGCAGGGCGAAAGCAATCCATTTCTACATATGGGAATGCACTTAGGTTTGCACGAGCAAATATCAACCGACAGACCTGCGGGTATTGTGGAATGTTATCGAGCCTTAGTGGTCAAATATGGTGAACATGATGCTGAACATAAAATGATGGAGTGCCTAGGAGAAGCTATTTGGATGGCACAGCGAAATCAAACAGCTCCCGATGAACTTGCTTATCTGGAGTGTCTCAAAAAATTATAGGAATAAATTTTCATTACTCTTTACTTTCTAAATTAAGGTACACCTATGTTTTTATTTAAATTAATATCTTTAATACTCATCTTTTTATCTCTTAGTGCTTGCTCATCAAATGCGTCAAAAGAAGCGGCTAGCCAATCGGTACAAACATCAAAAGTTAGTACGGCTATGGGGCATATTAGTCGAGTCGAAACGGGTACGATTGTACAATTAAAAAAAATCATAAAGACTAATGATGCAAGCTTGGCAAATGCTGGCAGTATAGGTGTGAGTGTAGGGAGTGGTGGTCATGCTGGAATATATGGCTCTATTAATGCAGGACATCTTATTCGAGCATTCCGTAAACCACCTAAGCAATTAGAGATAGTGATAAAAAAATCATCGGGAGGATATGTTTCTGTAACCCAAGGACTGGGAGGAAATTTTAAAGTCGGTGAAAAAGTTAAAATTATACTGCGTAACGGTCGTGCGATAGTTGAGCATTAAGTACCCAAGAAAAATTAATTTAACAAAATTTAGTTTCCTATTTTTTGATATTCAAGGCATTGCGACGAGAGCATAGTGGGCTATGTGACCAAAGCAATAACGAAGAAGATCAGAAAACAGGGGCTAAATTGTTAGATTAATTTTGCGCGGGTACTTAAGCTATAGATATTCACATATTAAATTTTTGTGGGAGTCCAAGCTTTAGCTTGTTGTGATCCGCACAAGCTAAAACGTGGACTTCTTTAATTTTTACTGCCCAAACATATCATCATAATCTTGCATGGATGCTTTAATAACTTTTTCGGCATGTTCCTTATTGTAAGCTGGACCAATAGAGACAGAAGACTCTTTTCCAGGCTGCATTTTATAGGTTAAAAAATAATGATGTAGACGTTCAATCATTATATCAGGTAAATCATCAATATCCTTTGTGTCGTGCCATACATGATCACCTTTTAACACGGCGATAATTTTGTCATCGGCTTCCCCACCATCAATCATTGGCAGACCACCTAAAACACGCGCATGTAAAACAATATCAGCACGGTTGATAGGACGTTCAGAAATGATACAAATATCCAGGGCATCTGTATCACCTTTTAGTTTATCTTTTCCTAAATGTTCACTCATAAGTGCGCCAACTCGTGCGCCACAATATGTTTTTGGAATAAATCCATACAAAGAAGGAGGTTGAGATGAGGTTCTTTGAGGTCGATCAACGTGTATATAGCCTGTCTTTTTGTCTATTTCATATTTAACTGAGTCAAAAGGTGTAATTTCGATGTAAGCGTTAACAACACTTTTGTCGCTTGTACATGCCTCTAAACCATGCCAAGGATGAGGTCTCCAACGAAAAAAAGCATCAGGAAAAGCCATAATTATCTCCACTTAAGAGGGCGATAAAACAATAAGTATTTATTACTTCAATTTACCCCTTTTGAAGTAAAGTTATTGCTAGCCCATATTGTTTGAAAAGGAAGCAACTGTAAGTACAGGCTTCTTTGAAAATTTTTAAGGCGAGAGCATAACATTTTTATAATGTTAAGGGCATCAATTCACCAACTTAAAAAGTATTGATTACGTAGCTTCTCATAACTTGCAGGTAGCATTATAAAACAATAGCTTATAGTGTTTTACAAAATCAGAAATGATTATTTTTATAGCTAAATTTCATTTTTTCACTTTCTAAAAAGAAAAAATCAATGGTTTAGCTATGCTAAAAACCAAGGTGTCTATTTTTTATCCACTTC
>JALVDG010000004.1 GCA_027009095.1 Thiotrichaceae bacterium | reverse complement strand
TCTGAGATGATAGCCTCTGATATTAACTTATGGAATTCAAAGAAGTCATCTTCTCGCTTTATCTCGACAGATGAAGCTGAACCTCGTTGCGCTCAAATTGTTGGTACTGACCCGTATATTATGGCAGAGGCGGCGAAGAGATGTGTCGATTTAGGTGTGCAGATATTAGATATAAATATGGGCTGTCCTGCAAAAAAGGTATGTAAAAAAGCTGCTGGTTCAGCCTTAATGCAATACCCAGACAAAGTGAAAGAAATACTCACTCATGTTGTTAATGCTGTTGATATTCCCGTTACCTTAAAGACACGCACAGGATGGAGTGATAAAAACAAAAATATATTAGAAATTGCTCATATTGCAGAACAATCAGGCATTGCAGCACTCTATATACATGGTCGTACAAGAACTCAAAAATATATGGGATTTGCCGAGTACGAAACCATTAGGCAAGTAAAGCAAAAAATATCACTCCCCATTATCGTTAACGGTGATATTAAAACAGCTACTGATGCAAAATTTGTTCTCGACTATACTCATGCTGATGCCATTATGCTTGGTAGAGCAACAAATGGTCAACCGTGGATATTTGATGAAATCAATTATTTTTTAACAACAGGAAAGCAGAAAAAAAAGCTATCTCATGCCCAAAAATCAGCAATAGCTATTTCGCATTTACGAGCTATTCACCAGTACCATTCAAATGATTTACAAAGAGAAAACTATACCTTTCATCAGGATAATCAATCCTTTAAGTGCTCGAAAACTAGTCTGAAATTTATTGAATGGTATTTATACAGAATGAGATCGCAAACGAGTAAAAGGATCAACAAAAAGGACTTTTTACTAAATACTCCCGAAGAGCAAATGAATGCTTTTATTCATGCTCTTAAGAAATTAGAACCCAATTCCTAAAAACCCGCGTCTCAAAAACAAAGGTAGTAGAAACTATGAATACCCCCGTAACCCCTTTTTCAAAAGAATCATTAGCAGAAACAACTGAAGATGCTGTAGAGGATTATCTAAAATTACTTGGCGACCAAGATTCGATGAATCTTTATCGTCAGGTGATTGACGAGGTAGAACTTCCGCTACTAAGAGCAATTATGAAGCATACACGAGGCAATCAGTCTCGTGCGGCTAACTGTCTTGGTGTTAACAGAGCAACTTTACGTTCTAAACTGAAGAGGCATGGTTTATTATAGGTAGAATGAATCTACCTTCCAAACAGCAACAAATTGTACAAATGCACGCCAGCCTTATTGTGCTGGTCGTGCAGGTTGCTAAAAACCCTCTAGAAAATAAACAACAGTTAGATAACGTATTAAAAGTTAGTCTAGATAATGGCTGGGTTGACTTAGTTCAAGTCATTAAAAAAATTGTTGCAGGTGATCGCTCTAATAGTTTACTACAAGGTCTTGATGAAGAAGACTTTGCTATAGTCCAAGCTATATTAGATGGCATTAAAAATCCGGCAACACTACCCGATCCAGAAGCCGATTCTGGTGATTCTACGATGGCTGCACCTGGAATAGCCCACATGCTCATTCAAGCAGGTTCTGGTAATACTCAAGCTCTTACAATGATCTCTGCAATGGCAGAACAAATGAGTCAAGTAGGTGGCGATATGGCACAGCTAGGTGGCATTATGAAGAAACTTCTCGATGGTGAACGAGACCCAGACATACTTTGTAAAAAAATGGGAGCTTCAGGCACTAGCTTGGTTCAATCTATCCTTGATGAATTGGCGAAATTACAAGCTCATTAAACAAAGAAGATAACAGGAACACCATGCTCATTGACGCTTTGGCACGTCCATAAGTAACCGTCAGTTTAGAGTGGATGATGTACTAAATTATACGCTTTATTTATCAACAAGATTCCAAAAACAAAAATAAACACCCCTAACACTCGCATTACCCATAAATATATTTCGCCATCAAGCAGTTTTCGAAAACGTGATGCCATCCATGCTACCAGCATTTTGGACAGAACTAGTGTACCTATTGATATAACAATAAATACCGTAGACTCTGCTATTGTTCCTTGTGCTATGTATGTTCCTCCAACCGTAAGCCAAAACAAATATGGATATGGGCTTAAAAAATTAACCTTTATTGCTGTAGCAAGTGATTTTGAATTTCCGAGCGGTTTAGATAAATTAATTTCTTTGGTTCTAAATATTCTCAAAGAAAGCCACAATAAATAGATTCCACCTATAACACTGATAGAACTGATAAAAAGCTCTATTTCCTTCAGGTATGCTAGGAACATTAATACAACTATAATTATTGGTCCATCAGTTATTATTGGAGCAAAACTCGCCCTAATCCCATTTTTTAACCCATATTCCAAAGTTTGCTGAATGATTACTATTCCAAGTGGACCAGGCTTTAATCCTGCCGTTAACCCAAATATCAATGCAGAAATTACATATTCATACATGAGTTACTCACAACTTCAGAAACGAATTGAAATTTAATGAATTTTACTAATTGTTTCTTCATACTAATAAAACTCAAATTTTCGCCACATATCTAACACCCGCTTGTTTATCTTACCTATAGCAACTTTCGCATTATCGGTGTGCCTACTCTGTTTTAAATAAAATTAGCACTACTTGAGCAGAAATCCCCTCTTCTCGCCCTTCAAAACCTAAGTGCTCTGTTGTCGTTGCTTTTACACTCACTCTATCGCTATCTACTTGTAGGTCATCAGCAATATTTTTTCTCATTGAGACAATATGGGGAGACATTTTGGGAGATTGAGCCGAAATAATGCAATCTATATTTTGTAAAACATAACCTTGCTCACGAATTAGCTGATAGACTTTTCTTAGCAAAATACGACTGTCTATATTCTCAAATTGTTGAGATGTATCAGGAAAATGCTTGCCTATATCACCTAGGGCTAAAGCTCCTAAAAGAGCATCACATATTGCATGCAGCAGTACATCACCATCAGAATGCGCCTTAAAAGCCCGAGAATGTGGAATTTTCACCCCGCCTAATACGATATGATCTCCATCGGTAAAAGCATGAACATCAAAACCATTACCTATTCTCATATCTACAAACATTCAAGTATTTCCTTTATTATTGGATAATAAAAATTCCGCAAGCGCCAAATCATCAGGGTTTGTAATTTTTATATTACTTCCTGTTGCTTCGACTAATAGAGGAGATTTACCAATAGCCTCTAAAGCAGAAGCCTCGTCGGTAATAACTATATTTTTATCCAAGGCATACGCTAAAGCGTCTGACAGTTCCTTTAGGCGAAACATTTGTGGTGTCAAAGCATGCCACAAGTTTTCACGATCTTCTGTTGAGGCAATAAAGCTTTCTTCATTTTTACCAAGCTGAGAACGCTTCATTGTATCGCTAGATTTTTTTGCCAATATCCCACCAATAACATCTAAACCTACACAACTAGATATTAACTTCTCAATATCTTCTTGTAGTAAGCAGGGTCTAGCGGCGTCGTGTACCATTACCCAATGGCTATCATCAACAAATAGCTCATTTTGCATATATTTCAGTGCATTTAAAACAGAATTACTACGCTCTTTTCCACCGTCAACGGTATATAAGGGAATAGAAAGATTGAGCTTTATGTCCGACCAATAAGGATCATTCGGATGCAAAGAGACAATAATACCCGCTATATTATTAACAGAAGAAAAACAAGAAAGTGTATTCTCGATAACGGTCTTACCGAGTAATGAAAGGTATTGCTTAGGTCTATCTGCTTTCATGCGTTTTCCAACGCCAGCGGCAGGAATAACAACCCACACAGAAGGAGAGGATAGCTTATTATTCATAGCGTCTATTTTTTATTTTGTTGCGGTAGTTTTTTCAGAAATTTTAGAAGCATCTATGCTTTTATCGTCTGGCTTTAGGATAATCTCATAAAAAGTCTCACCTTTTTTAATCATACCTAGCTCACTACGTGCACGTTCTTCTACTGCGGCATAGCCTTCTCTAGCGTCTTCTAACTCTGCCTGAATTTGACGATTGATTTTTTCTTGAATATCATTTTTTTCTTTTTGTATAGCAATATCTTCTTCTAGCTTCCATATCTCAGGATAACTTCCATGACCTACCCACAACTTTGCAAAAAGCAGCATAAGCAATATTACTAGTGTGGTTATTAAGAATCTCATTTATTTATAATAAGTTATCATCAATAGCTAAAAAGTGTTGTAAAAAAATAGCCATTACGTCAACATCCGCAATGGCTATTTCTTAATCTGAAAATACCGATATATTAAAGATGTTTAAATGCAGATAGTCCAGCATAAACCGCTTTATCGCCTAACATTTCTTCAATACGAATCAACTGATTGTATTTTGCAATACGGTCTGAACGTGATAAAGAGCCTGTTTTAATTTGTCCTGCATTTGTTGCAACGGCTAAATCAGCAATGGTTACATCTTCGGTTTCACCAGAGCGATGCGAGATAACAGCAGTATAATTTGCATTATGCGCCATTTGAATCGCTTCTAATGTCTCTGTTAATGTGCCGATTTGATTAAATTTAATCAAAATAGAATTAGCAATACTCTTATCAATACCTTCTTTAAAGATACTGGTATTCGTTACAAAAAGATCATCACCCACTAGCTGAACTTTACCGCCTAAACGTTTCGTTAGCACATCCCAGCCAGCCCAATCTGCTTCATCTAAACCATCTTCAATGGTAATAATTGGATATTGATCAACCCATGATGCAAGGTAATCAACCATACCTTCTGCCTCAAAAGTCTTACCTTCTGAGGCTAGTACATATTTACCATCATGACAATATTCAGATGCTGCACAATCAAGACCTAAATAAATATCTTTACCTGCGATAAATCCAGCATTTTCAATCGCTTCTAAAATAACTTCGATAGCAGCTTCATTTGATGATAAGTCTGGTGCAAAACCACCTTCATCACCAACAGCAGTATTTAAACCTTGTTGACTCAATACTAACTTTAGACTATGAAATACTTCTGTGCCATAACGAATGGCTTCTGAGATGCTAGTAGCACCAACAGGTAGTATCATAAACTCTTGCATATCAACACTGTTATTAGCATGCTCTCCACCATTGATGATGTTCATCATGGGGACTGGCAGTGTGTACTTATCACCATCACTTAGGTATTCGTAGAGTGGTTCACCACTATCATTTGCCGCAGCATGAGCAGTTGCTAACGATACTGCTAGCAATGCATTTGCACCTAAGCGTGCTTTATTGTGCGTGCCATCTAAATCAATCATTTTCTGATCAATTTCTTTTTGTTCTGTCGCATCCATACCAACGATTGCTTTAGCAATTTCAGTATTGATATTTTCAACTGCTTTTAATACGCCTTTACCACCAAAACGAGTCTTATCATCATCGCGCAACTCGATAGCTTCACGCGCACCTGTTGAGGCGCCTGAAGGAACAATCGCTCTTCCCATAACACCATTAACTAGAGTCACATCCGCTTCAACGGTTGGATTCCCCCGTGAGTCAATTACTTGGCGTGCATGTATACTTTTAATTTCAGACATTAATCTGCTATCTCCACTTTCATCATTAATAAATGATTAGTTGATTAGCCCCTGCAATCAACCAATCGTTTTTTATTTATATGAAATTACAAAGTATCCTCAAGATACGCTTGTGACTTCACAATTTGGTCTAGCTTTAATAAAGTTTCTAGCAACTCTTCCATGCGACCTAACGGCCATGAATTTGGTCCATCGCTTAAAGCTTCATCAGGTTTTGGGTGTGATTCCATAAATATTCCTGCAATACCAACTGCCATTGCCGCTCGTGCGACCACAGGAACATGTTGACGTTCGCCACCTGAGCAATTTCCTTGCCCTCCTGGAAGCTGTACGGAGTGTGTTGCATCAAATATGACGGGGCAATTTGTATCACGCATCGTTGCTAGACCACGCATGTCCGATACCATATTGTTATAGCCAAAGGTATAACCTCGTTCGCAGACCATAATCTGCTCGTTACCTGTCGCTTTCGCCTTATCGACTACATTTTTCATATCCCAAGGTGCGAGAAATTGCCCTTTTTTAATATTCACAGGAATA
>JALVDG010000003.1 GCA_027009095.1 Thiotrichaceae bacterium | reverse complement strand
TGCCGCCGCATAAATAGGTGTTCCTTCTGGCAAGTTATAGTCATCAGCAAGATGACATCGACCACCAAAGCTGGAGTTTCTATCTCCAAAACCAATAAAATCAGAATTAATATGCTTCATATTAGCGGGATAGACAAAACCTGTCCCCGTACTAAGCAGCTTATCTGCGGGTATGGCAAATAGAGAAGACGATGCGAGTAGCAAGCTAGAAAATAGCATTATTTTTTTCGTGCTTATCATAAATATATCCCTCTTAGTGATATTCCATTAATTTGAGTATAGGAGATAAACCTTCTTATACAAGAGTGCGACCTATTCATGATAAAAATAATTTATCCATAGCTTTTAAAGCATAAATTAGCATATTTAGAATAAATTTTTCCTGTATATTCATTATTCCAATAACCAATGTAACCCTTTTATGCTTATCCTTCACTCCAGTAATCATCTTGAAACATTAAGGCAACAGTTTGCACAATTAGTTTCTCAACCACTAAAAAATGTACTCGAAGCTGAACAAATCGTGGTGCAAAATGCAGGTATGGGACGTTGGTTATCCATGCAAATGGCGCAAACGGTGGGGATTAGTGCCAATTATCAATACCTCTTCCCTGCTGAGTATATGTGGGAGTTGTTGCGTAAAGTGGTTGATGATGTGCCGCTAAACGACCCAAGCAAGCCCGATGTTTTACGTTGGCGTTTAGTGTCTGAGTTTTTACAACACGCGGAGGATTATCCTGAGCTAGACCACTACTTAAAAAATGATATGGCGGCGTGGGACTTAGCTAATGCGCTCTCTCCTGTTTTAGATCAATATTTATTTTATCGTCCTGAGTGGATACTTGACTGGGAGGCAGGAAATTTTGCGGCTAATGATTGGCAAGCCCGTTTATGGCAGCGCATTATTATGCAAAAGGAGTCAAATAAACGTGAAGTTATCCACTGGCTTGAACTACAAGAAAATTTTATTGATGCCTTTGCAACAAAATTTGAAAATGACAACACAGGCAGTTTTCCTGAGCGAGTCAGCTTTTTTTCAGTCCCTGCTTTATCCCCTGGCTATTTGCGCCTACTGGGTGAGCTAGCAACTAAAACCGATGTGCATATGTTTGTGGTTAATCCCTGTCGAGAATACTGGGGGGATATAGAATCGTTAAAACGTCAGTTTAAACGACCAGTAGAAGAAATAGCTTACTATGAAATAGGCAATGGATTACTCGCATCGCTCGGCAAACAAGGTCGTGATTTTATCGACCAGTTACATGAGTTAAATGCAGAGACAGAAGAAAGCTGGGTAGAGCCAGAGCGAGATACTGTTTTACACTGCCTACAGTCCGATATTTTAAACCTAGAAGAATCGGCAAGCGACATAGAGGAGCGTACTTCTATCCAGATACACGCCTGTCATACGCCAATGCGTGAAGTCGAGGTACTGCACGATCAAATTCTCGCCGCAATCGAATCATCAGATGATCTAAAACCTGCTGATATTGTTGTAATGACTTCGATGATCGACACTTACGCCCCCTATATTGAGGCGGTTTTTTCCACCGCCGAGCATTATCTACCCTATAGCATTGCCGACCGTAGCGTGAGCAGTAGCAAACCCGAAGTTGAGGTGATGCTTAAAATATTGGATTTACCCGATCAGCGTTTTAATGTTGAGGCAGTGTTCGAGTTATTAGAATATCCCTGTATCCAAAAGCAATTTAATCTGGATGATAAACAAGTATTGCAGTGCCGTCATTGGGCACAAGAAACCAATATTCGTTGGGGGGTAAGCGATAAAATGCGTGCCGCCAGTGGCTTGCCAGCTACTTTTGAACATAGCTGGAAGTATGGGCTAGACCGTATGTTGCTAGGTTATATGATGCCCAGCGAGCATTTATTTGATGACTCCTCACTGTTACCGTTTAATGATATAGAAGGTAGCGATGCCCAGCTTTTATCATCCTTCAAACACTTTAGTGACACCGTATTTCAGCTGTGGAAATGGGCTTCACTCTCTTTAGATATTGACCAATGGAGCGAAAAGCTACAGGCACTTATCCAAGCAGTATTTCCTGATGATAGCGACCATTCCGTGATTCTTAATGCGCTTGATAGCTTAAAACAGCAAAGTGAGTTAGCGAAATTTGAACATACAATTAGCTTTAGCATTGTAAAAAAAGCCTTGCGTAAACTGCTAGAGTCCACTGGTGAAGAGCGTTTTATGAGCCGAGGGATTACTTTTTGCGCCTTAGTACCGATGCGCAGTGTACCGTTTAAAATGGTCGCGCTATTAGGGATGAACGACGGTGGTTTTCCACGTCAAGATCAACGCCATAGTTTTGATAAAATGGCGAATGATATAAGAAAGGGGGATCGTTCCCGTCGTGATGAAGATCGCTATTTATTTTTAGAATCAATACTCGCCGCAAGACAGCGACTCTATATAAGTTTTATTGGTCAAAGCGTGCAAGACAATAGCCCTTTACCCCCTTCAGTCGTTATTAGTGAGCTACTTGATTATCTGACCAAAATGACCGCTTCAGAACAGCAAGACTGGATAAACTATCACCCGCTACAAGCCTTTAGCCCACGTTATTACAGCAACGATGAAAATATCTTTTCTTATGTAAAAGAATACCTATCACTACATAATAAAGATGAAAATACAACCAATCTAAATACGCCTTTTCTAAGCCACCCTCTCCCAGAGGCAGAAGAAGAGTTTAAACACATCAGCCTAGAATTGTTGATTCGTTTTTATAAAGCACCCGCACGGTATTTTTTACAACAACGCTTTGGTATCCAAACCTTTGATGACCATGATGTATTACCGATACGAGAACCCTTTGCGCTAGAGTCTTTTGTTGATACACAAATACGCCAACAAGTATCGAAAACAATCGCAAATGAACAAAGTGTCAATACCGCTTTAAGCCGTGCGAAAGGATTATTACCACATGGCGATATAGGTGAAGAGGTTTTTAATCAAGAAGCTGAAACAGTCAAAATATTTTATGCAAAATATCCCCAGTTAAAAAATATCAGCCTAAAAAAACAAGCCTTTCAGCTAGCACTAGGAGACTTTAGCCTATCAGGAAAACTCAGTGATCTTAGTGAACAAGGTGCGATAAAAATAAACTTAGGTCGATACTACACAGGAGATTATCTCGCCATATGGTTGCATCATTTAGTTATGAATGCAGTCGATGTAAATAATATAGGGACTACTGAAACACACGTCTATCAACCCAGTGAAGCCTTTTGTTTAAACCCAATACCAAGCGATACAGCCAAACAACAACTAAAACAACTCATGCAAGGCTACTGGCTAGGCTTACAACGCCCCCTGCACTACTTCCCCAAACCTGCCTATAAAATGTATGAAAAAGGCGGCGAAGCCAATTTAGGCGCAGCACAAACAGCATGGACAAATAACTACTTTACCAGTGAAGCAGATAAATTTGAAAACAAACTGCTATTTACAGAGCAAGACGTATTTAATGATGAATTTTTAGCGTATGCAGAATTGACCTTTGGGGCAATGTTTAATGCTTTGGTGGAGATGTAAAGTTCAGGGGGATTAGTTTAGCACTGTCGGAAATAACGGCTTTATTTAAAGCCATTGCTCAATATCTCGCTTAATCACTTGTGTATCTTCTTCTAACCAAACCACACCCATACTATTGAGCAAGCTCATCGCCTCTTGTTTGTTTAACGCCAATAGCTCTGCCAGTTTCCCCAATGACAGTAAACCCTTTTTATATAGCTCCACGGCAATTACTTTTTTTACACCGATAGAAAACAGCTCATTATTAAGCGGCAAGGTAATACCAATCGGTTTACCGTGCTTGGTCACAAAAACAGACTCGCCATTTTCAAGATATTTTGTCATCGTTGACGGATTATTTTTTAATTCTCTAACGCCCATCGTTCGCATATCAATACCTTTTGTACTACGTTTTGTAGGAACAGCTATAGCATACCTTCAATCTGCTTTTCAGTATCAAGCCTGATAATTTAGGACGAGGCAACAATCACCTGAAATTTCTTATTCGCTGCAAGCACACGACTATTACCAAAAATCTTCTTCAGTTTATTGCTATATTGCAGATGTCGATTACCCACAATCCATAGCTCGCCACCTGTTTTTAAGCATTTAAAACTCTGCGTAAACATACGCCATGCAATTTGATCACCTATACTGTATTGTTGGTGAAAGGGTGGATTGCAGAGTATTAAATCGACCTCTCCCGCAGGTGGCTGACTCAAACCATCGCCTACTATAAATTCGGCATTATCTAGCTGTTTATGAATATTTTCATAATTCATTTGTGCTGATGCGACTGCCATGTACGACTCATCAATAAAGCTTATTTTACTTTCAGGCTGTTGGCGTTGCGCCATAATGCCTAGTACACCATTGCCACAGCCTAAATCGACAATATGTTTAGCTTTTGGGAGCTGTTTAAACTGCTCTATCAATAATAAACTTGCATAATCTAGCTTATTTTTAGAGAACACATTGGCATGGTTTTTAAGGTAAATACCTAAGGATTTTATATGCAGATTATTAGGGTAAGGCGGTTTAAGTGGCTCAGTTTTTTCAAACTTAGTAAAAATTAGACGTGCTTTTTTTCGTGCTAATGAGGTTGTTGTCGTACCAAGTATTCTTTCAAATAATTCTAAAGTCGAGCGGTGGATATTCCTTGCCATTGCTGCTGAGACAATCACCGTTTCAGCCTTTATATGTGCTTTTAATTTAATTAACTGATCTTCTAGCAATGCCATTGTTTTGGGAATTTTAATCAACACCAGATCAAAAACACCTTCGGGTTCTTTTGTACTAGCAACTCCTTGAAACGATGGATCAAGGCGATTAATACGCAAATTATGTAGGCTTGATAACGCATTAATATAAGAGTCCGACCAACTTTGTGTCGCATAGGCATGTAGGCTAGTGTTGATTGCACCAAATTGATCATTAATAATCAGTACTTTAGTATCGTCACTTAATAGCTTATTTTCATCACAATATTTTAATAAATACTCATCTGCCGCATCCCATGCGCGTAGTGTTTGCTTTTTTTGTAATGGCAAGCGTTGTAGCTGAAACGTACCAAAAGCATTCGTGCATTGTTCAAGTTCTGTTTTCATTCTTTTATCCTTTCCTCATCGAAAGCCATAAGCCAGTCGCAATGGCAAGCGCACCGAGCAAATGATAAAGCTGTATTTTTTCACCTAAAAAAACTACCGCCATGAGAGCGCCAAACAATGGCATCAAATGAATAAATTGCCCACCGACACTCGCGCCTACTTTCTCGATACCATAATTCCATGCAAGATAAGCAAAGATAGAAGGAAATAGCGCAATATAAAGCAAGGTTAAAACAGTAGCCTGATTAATAATAAGAGGCGCTTCATTAAGAGGATTTAACAAAAATAGAGGTGATAAAATCAACACACCCAATATCATGGAGAGCCTAAAAAGCCTGGTACTCCAACAACTTTGGTTTGATGGGTACAGCGAGCCAAGAAGCAGTTAGCCACTGATTGTATACGGAAATTACAATTAATCTAACAGAATTTCTGTTTCAAATGGAAATGAACCACTTAATACTTTTATTGACTAAGGAACATACAAGAAATACTCACACAAAAATACGGTAACTAACAATGACAAAACATGCTTTTTCTACTCTCATTATTATGCTTGGCATCAGCTCCATAAATTACGCTGACAGTAGCCCTTATACTCCCGAAAATAGCGATATTGAAAAAGCGATTTCCAATACTCTATTTACTCAAATGGACAGCAATAAAGATAAAAAAGTAAGCTTTGATGAAGTTTTCGCTTATCGAACCAAAGAAGAGAAGAGGCGATATGAGGCGCGTGCTAACAGAATGATCAAAGAATGCGACAAAGATAAAGATGGAAGAGTTAGTCTTAAAAATGAAATATTCAAACTCTCTTTTGATGATATTCCCTCTTTCGATACACCACCCAAAAAAATAAGTGAATGCCATGTACCCAAAGAAATTATTGAAATTTTCGACTTAAATAGCGATGGCTACATCACCAAAGATGAGTTCCTAAACAGCATGATACAAGAGCAAGGTAG
>JALVDG010000002.1 GCA_027009095.1 Thiotrichaceae bacterium | reverse complement strand
CTAAAAGATGATAACCAAGAGGCAGTGGAACAGTTTAAAAAGCACCTAAAAAGTAGTGAATTTTTAAAGGTTAAAAACGTTTCCAGAAATATTTTAATTCATTCAGCAGATCTAAGAAATAAGTTAAATTTAAAATTACCTGATGCTATTCATATGGCAACAGCTATAGATCAAGTTTGCAAAACTTTTATAAGTAATGATAGAAAGCTAAAAGCTCCTAATGATATGGGACGAATTTATATAAAGGATCTTCTTAATTAGCCAATGCTGAACTGATCAGCTCAATGGTATGGACTCCTCTCCTTTATCAGTGCTTGCACTAAACTAAAGGGAGTCAAGCCAAACCTAGCGACTATAGTCCCGTGGTTACACCACAATGAAAGTAATTATTCAGATTACTCCAAAAGAGTCAGGATGACTATGCCATATTACCAAGATAAGCTCGATTTACTTACTAGCAGTAAAATCTGCACAAATAATACAATTAAATTTCTACCCAGTGGTGGGGAGTCTTATAAAATCCGCTGGAAATTGCTTGAGAATGCGAAGCAGTCAATTCATATCGCAACTTTCTCGATGATGAAGGATGGTACGACTGAGAAACTCGAAAAATTACTGTTAGATAAGTTAGAGCAGGGGGTCGAGGTCTGTATTATTCTTGATGAAATAGTAAACCGCAGTACATTTGCTAGCCCGATGTTAAAACGCTTAGCTAAGGCAGGGGCGAAAATACATGCTTATAATGGTTTGCTTGAAGAGTGGTTGCCTTTATCCTCAAAAAAGCCGTTTAAACATCTTATGCGTATCCTCAAGTTAAAAATGAAGCGACATTATCATGAGAAATACATGATTGTTGATGGTGTTGAGGTTATTTTAGGTGGCATTAACTGGGGTGATAAATATGCATATGGAGGTATCAAAGATTTTGCATGGCGCGATACTGATGTCTATTTAAAAGGATCAATCGTTACCGATATTCAAACGCAGTTTCTGCGTGATTTTACACGCTATAAAGCATGGGATAATCGTAGCTCATCACAGCCAAATTTTTATCCTGACTTTGTTAAAGAGCAATCTGCATTGAGTGACAAGCAGGTACAAGAAAAATATCCGCAACATTTCTCAGAATCCCCAGATACTAAAGGTGATGTAGCAGTGCGTTATGTTGCTCACAAGCCATATGATGACAATGAGTTAGCATTAACTCATGCGTTTTTATCGTTAATTGAAAATGCTCAGGAGTCAATTTACTGGGGATGTCATGGCATACGACCTCCTAAAATTTATGCTGAATATTTTGCTAGAGCGGTTAAGCGGGGCGTAAAAGTTCATCTCATCACTAATTCAGTAAAGTCATCGCGTTCACTGATGGTAAAGGGTTTGATGGGTTGGATGTATAAAGAGTGTACGAAGTTTTATCGTCGCTTACTAAATGATGGTGTGCATATTTACGAGTGGCAAAAAGAGGGCGCATTTCACTCTAAGAATTTTTTAGTCGATGAAAAGGTTGCATCTATTGGCTCTTATAATATTGCGAGTGGCTCTACTTATCATCACTCTGAGAGTAATATTTTTGTCTATGATGATGATTTCGCACAGCAGGTAAAGCAGCAGTTTAATGATGATTTTCAATACTGCAAGGAAGTTAAGCTGGCAGAAATCGAGTCTAAATTACCAGAGCAAAATGCTTATGATCGCCCTCTACATGAGCGTGACTTAATGATTAGAAAAGACATGATTCCAGAGGCTATCCAAAAGGAATTGGATAAAGGAAACTACAAAAGGATTTTGACATGAGTATTTGGACTAAAATATACAATACGACCTTGAGAATATTTGGTGATATTAAAGTCTATAAATTTCCATTTTTCCTTCTCTATGATCCTGGCAGTTATCTGATAAAAGGAAATGAAGTACGAGAAATAATGAATACGCTAAAAGCAGGTGATATTTTAATTCGTGGTTATAAGAACTATCTTGATGGTTATTTTATTCCAGGTTTTTTCTCACATGTTGCCTTATATCTAGGTAGTGTGCCTAATGAAAATAACATCACTTTATTACCTTCAGTACGCGATGAATTTTATGCCGAAGGTGAGCAAATAGTTGTGCATGCAATGGCAGAAGGCGTATTTATGGAAGACTTGCTCAACTTTTGTCGCTGTGATTATATTGTGATTCTGCGCTCATCAAAAGTGAAGCAGGAAGATATAGATCAAATATACAATAACGCCCTCATGAAGCTAGGCACACCTTACGATTTTCAGTTCGACTTCTCCCGCTACAACAACCTTTCTTGTACAGAATTTGTGTATCTCTGCATGCAAGATTATATGGATGAAGAAGGGGTGAGATTACGCGATCGCCGTGCGCCTTTCCGCTTGCGTCCAACTCTTATACCTGATGATTTTATCGACTCATCATTAGAGCTTGTATGGCAAAGTAGTACCATACCTAAAGGGGTTGTTGAGAAGCTTAGGAAAGAAAGCTAGGAGTTATAGACTTTATTATCAGGAAATTATCTTGCAAGTATATGTGCTAATAAACCATCTGAAGCTGCTTCAACCATTTTAAATACCTTTTCAAAACCATCACCTGCACCATAGTAAGGATCGGGTACATCGTTTATCCCCCAATCAGGCGCAAATTCCATAAAGCGATAGACTTTATTTTCCAACCCCGCAGGTGCAAGTTGTTTTAAGTCGTGATAGTTAGCACTATCCATTGCGATAATATAATCGAAGGTATCAAAATCAGCGACTTTAACTTTCTGCGCACGTTGATGGGATATATCGACTCCATAGCGTTTAGCGGTTGCTTGTGAGCGTGGGTCGGGGGATTCGCCAACATGATAAGCATGCGTACCTGCCGAGTCGGTGAGTATTTTATCGCTTAAACCTTTTGACTGGACTAATTGTTCAAATACACCATGAGCGGTAGGGGAGCGACAGATATTGCCCATGCAAACGAAGAGTACCTTTATTTGTGTATTTTTATTCATAGTAGACTAAACTATTTTTAATTTATTCAATGATTTATTAATTATACTTTATGTTGATTATAAAGATGAAGTAATAGGGTGTAATCGCTGTATCATTTCTTTAAAGACCTTAGGGCTAGCGGCAACAATATCACCTGTTTTTAGATGATCGTTACCACCTTTTAAATCACTGACCATTCCACCTGCTTCTTGCACCATGAGTACGCCTGCGGCAATATCCCACTCGTGTAAAGCAAATTCCCAAAAACCATCGTAACGTCCTGCTGCAACATAAGCAAGGTCAAGTGCTGCCGAACCAGGGCGACGTACACCAGCAGTGCCTGGCAACAGAGCTTTCATGCTGGCAAGGTAAGGATCAATAAGATTTTGTTGATCTTGACGATACGGTACGCCCGTGGTGAGTAATGCACCATTTATATCACGGCGATTTCTTACGCGGATACGGCGACTATTTAAGGTTGCGCCTTCGCCTTTCGATGCGGTAAATAGATCATCTTTGTATGGATCATAAATAACAGACTGAAATAATTTTCCACGACGTTTTAGTGCGATAGATACGGCATAATGAGGGATGCCGTAAAGGAAGTTAGTTGTGCCATCGAGTGGGTCAATAATCCATTCGTATTCTGCTTTTTCTTTGCCTGTTGTTTGGCTAGAGCCAGTTTCTTCACCTAAAAAAGCATGGTCTGGGTAGGCTTTCTTTAGGGTATAAATGATAATTTTTTCAGCATTTCGATCTACTTCACTTACAAAATCATTAATTTCTTTTGTTTCAATTTGTAATTGGTCGATTCTATCGGCAGAACGGGCGATAATATCACCAGCTTGACGAGCAGCCGTAATGGCGGTATTGAGCATTGGGTGCATAGGGGTATCTTTTTTAAAAAGTGATTAAGTGTCGCGGAGAATAGCAGATAAAATGAGTCTAAGTAATATCAGAATCGTATTGATTCAAACTTCACACCCAGGAAATATTGGTTCAGCCGCTCGTGCGATGAAAACAATGGGCTTATCTGAGCTTTGTTTAGTTAAACCGAAACGATTTCCTGCCCCTGAAGCCAATGTCATGTCATCAAATGCCGAAGATATTTTAGACAATGCTATTATTGTCGATAATTTACAGCAAGCCATTGCAGACTGTCATGTCGTTATTGGTACAAGCGCACGGTATGAGCGTAATTTGCGCTGGGAGACGTTTGATCCTCGTTATTGTGGTGAATTTGTTGGCAAGGCATTAAGTAAAAATAAAAAAGTAGCCTTGATTTTTGGACGTGAGCGATCAGGCTTGACCAATGAAGAGTTATCTATGTGCCAGCATTTAGTACATATTCCCACTAATCCTGATTATAGTTCTTTAAATGTCGCCTCTGCGGTACAAATTTTGAGCTATGAATGTCGAATGGGCGCTAAAGACATCAAGCCAATTCGCCATGAGCTGAATGAGGAAGTGGTGAGTGCTGAGGATATGGAAGGCTTCTATCAACACCTTGAAACGGCATTAATAGAGGTTGAATTTCTAAATCCTGAGAATCCACGCTATTTAATGCCCCGTTTAAGACGTATGTATGGGCGAATTAATGTAACTCGTAGTGAATTAAGTTTATTACGTGGTATGGTATCAGCCTTTCAAGGGCGAAAATTTACACGACGAAATAAAGAATCTTAAAGATACTTTGTTTAAACTTTGGGGAAAGTCTATGTCGCAAGTTAAAAAAATCATCCAATCAGGACTTTTTAGTATACTGATAAGTGTTTCTATTGCTGGGGGTAATGTGGGCGCAATAGAACCAGATAATGCAGGATTCCTTCAGTGGAAGGAGCAGTTTAAGCAATTAGCACTTTCTCAAGGGATACCCGAAGATACCCTTGAGATGAGTTTTGATGGTTTAACAGTGAATAAAACGGTTTTAAAACTAGACAGTAGCCAACCAGAATTTACTCGACCTATTTGGCAATACATAGATAAGGCCGTTTCTACAACACGTATCAAAAAAGCCCAAAAAGCATTGGTTCAACATAAACGTCTATTTGATAGCCTTTACAAAAAATATGGTGTTCCAGCAGAAATTATTATTGCGATATGGGCAATGGAAAGCGACTTTGGGGCTAATTATGGGAATATGAGTGTGATACGTTCACTCGCTACTTTAGCCTATGCGGGTAAACGTAAAGAATTTGCTCAAACTGAGCTATTAGCTGCTCTGCGCATTATGGTGTGTGAAGGTTTGCAACCAGAAGATATGGTTGGTTCTTGGGCTGGCGCAATGGGTCAACCACAATTTATGCCAACGTCCTTCCAAAAATATGCGATAGATTTTAATAACGACAATAAACGTGATTTATGGAAAAGTCTTGATGATGCTTTTGCTTCTATTGCAAATTATATGCAAAAGTCTGGCTGGAAAACAGGGGAGAGTTGGGGGATGGAGGTGCGATTGTCTGATCGTTTCGATTGGCAAAAGTTAGCACGTTATAACCCCGAGAATAGAGCACTTAGCTTAATAGAATGGAAAGCCTTAGGAGTTGTTACAGTGCGTGACAATCATTTTTATCCACGAGACCAACGTGCTAAATTATTCTTTCCTGCGGGACATCTTGGACCTGCTTTTTTGACGTTTGATAATTTTGAGGTGATCAAAAAATATAACTTATCATTAAGTTATAGCTTGGGAGTAGGACTTTTATCATCAGGAATCAAAGATGGCACACAGTTAGTTGGTAAATGGCCAAGGGGCGATAAGTCTTTAAGCTACCATGATAAAGTTCTGCTGCAAACTATACTGAAAAAAATAGGGTTTGATGTCGGAGAAATTGATGGAAAAATAGGCTCTAACACACGCAAAGCAATACGTGAGTGGCAGCTTAAAAATTCTTTAGCTGCCGATGGTTATATGACTTTACCATTAATTAAACACTTGCAAGAAACCGTCAACTGATGATGATTTTTCGAGTTTCTTTTCTTCTGATTTTTTATCTTTTTCTTTATTTGCTTCTTTTGTTTTATCTTCGTCTGTGTCAGTAGGTTTTACTAAATCAAGAATTTTTTTAATAATTCGTTTGTCATCCCACTCTCTGCCACCTGTTGCACTGTAGATAACGGCTCCTTTAGCGTCAATTACATAGGTGGTTGGTAAACCAACA
>JALVDG010000001.1 GCA_027009095.1 Thiotrichaceae bacterium | reverse complement strand
ACAGCGGCAACATAAGCTAATCCACTACTCCACATTCCCCCCATTGTTGCCCAGCGAGCACCTACTTCGCGCACCATTGCACTTGTTGCTGCCACACAAGGAAAATACAGTAGAATAAAGAGCAAATAGGCAAACGCCCCAACCTTGCCGTCAAAGCGACTCACCATCGCGCCAAAGGTGGCAATATCAACACCTTGCTCTGCTGCACTTTGCTCTACGCTGGCAACATCATTTTTAATTGCCCCTAAGCCTAAGGGGTCTGCGACACTTTTTAATGCGCTCACTAAATTAACGGGAATTGTGGCAACGGCTGTTTGCAAGCCTGCGAGTAAATCAAAATCAGCGACTGGTTTTTCGATAGTGTTTTTAGTGGATTGCTCTTGTTTATCCATGTCGCTATATAAGGTATCCAGTGTTCCTACGACAACCTCTTTGGCTAATAAACCTGTGATAATACCAACGGTTGCGGGCCAGTTATCTTCATTAATCCCCATTGGTTTAAAGACAGGGGTGATAAATTTCGCGGTGGCACTGAGTACCGATTTCTCGCTGTCTTGATTGCCAAAACTGCCATCTGTACCCAAACTATTGACTACATTTATCAATGCAACCACGATAATAATGATTTTTCCCGCACCCACAATAAAGCCTTTCAATTTATTCCATGCGCTAATCAATACGTTTTTAAACTGCGGAATTTGATAGGTCGGTAGCTCCATAAAGAAGTGTTCCGCCTCGCCTTTAAGTAGGGTCTTTTTGAAGATAAATGCTGTTAATACTGCAAAAGCAACACCAACAACATACAACAAAAACACAATATTCTGTCCACCGACAGGAAAGAAGGCGACGGCAAATAAGGCAAAGACAGCAAGGCGTGCACCACACGACATAAAGGGCGACATCATCACCGTTAAAATACGCTCGCGCTCATCACTAAGGGTTCGTGTTGCCATAATACCTGGCACATTACAGCCAAAACCAATAATTAACGGTACAAACGCTTTACCTGATACGCCTAGTTTACGCATGGAGCGATCAATCACAAATGCCGCGCGCGCCATATAGCCCGACTCTTCCAATAGCGTTAAGAATAAAAATAATGCCGCAATAATAGGGATAAAGGTCAGCACGACTTGAATACCACCCCCAATACCATCGGCTAATATAGCAATCAACCATTCGGGGGCGTTAAGGCTTGTTAGTAATACTCGACCACCATCAACCAACACCGCCTGTGCGCTAAGGTCAAAAAAGTCGATAAATGCACCACCAAAGTTAATACTAAAGAGGAAGAGTAAATACATCAGCGCAATAAAAATAGGGATACCCGTCCAAGCACCCAACACCCACCGATCAATCTTATCCGAGTGAGTACGAGTCACTTTGCCTCGCTCTTTAACGACTTTTTTGGCAACTAACATCGCCTGCTCAAAACGACTATCAGCCAATAAGAAGTCAATCTCCTCACCTGTTTCTGCCTCTATTTTTTCCCGTGTCACTTGGTGATTATTGGCTGTTAATAATTGCTCTAACTGCTGAGGTCTGGGTAAGGATGAATGTTGAGATAAGTGCTTAAGGGCGGCTTCAATACTGGGATGATAATCAATATCGCGCTGAGTTGCGCTATTAAGATCAAGCTCTGCAATGGCTTTGTACAAAGCGTCCAGTGTATCAGGCTGTTTTAAAGAAATGGCAACAACAGGGCAATCGAGCTGTTGCGATAACAGATCAATATCAATCGACATACCGCGTTTTTCGGCAATATCCATCATATTCAATACAACAATCGTTGGTACACCTAGCTCGCGTAATTGTGCTGTTAAATATAAACCGCGTTGCAAGGTACTGGCATCAACGATATTCAGATATAAAAAATCAGGATGCTCCGCCACAAACTGACGGGCAATTTTTTCATCAACAGAAGTCTTTTCTAAGCCCAGTGAATAGGTACCAGGTAAATCGACCACATGATAATGTTTATCTTGATAATCAAACTCGCCTTCTTTACGTTCAACAGTCACCCCTGCCCAATTGCCTGTGCGCTGACGCGAGCCTGTTAAATGATTAAATAAAGTGGTTTTACCAGAGTTTGGATTTCCCACCAGAGCCATTGATAAGGCGGTCGATTTATCGACAAGGGAATCACTTTTTGCAGCATCATCACAACAAGATTTCATAAGGTAATGCCTAGCGATTTGACTTTAATTTTATCTGCAATTTCACGACTGAGACTAATGCGTGTATTACCACTAGCCAATACTACATCGCCCCGACGATTGCGTAGCACACCAATATCTAGCCCTACACCAAGCCCCATACCAAGTAAACGAGTACGCATAGACTGGGCGGTTTTAATTGCCGTAATATTAAATAATTCCGACTCATTTGCATTCATTAATGACAAATTATTCATCGCTAAATTACTCCAATCCTATAAGTTGATAGTATAGTATATTAGAGTTTTCTCATTTGCAAATGAGAATTATTATTAAATAGGGTGCTTTTTAGGAATGCCGCCTCAGAATCCAAACTGTAGGGTGGATAAGTGTAACGCATCCACCGCAACCTATTGATTTTGATAGATGCTATCGTTTATTTACCCTAAGTACCCGCGTAAAATTAATCTAACAATTTAGCCCCTATTTTTCTGATCTTCTTCGTTATTGTTTTGGTCACATAGCCCACATTATGCTCCGTCGCAATGCCTTGAATATCAAAAAACAGGATACTAAATGTTGTTAAATTAATTTAGCTTGGGTACTTACAACTCATAACTGGCGAAGGTATTATTAATCAATATTCTTCAAAGCATTTAGATAACGTTTATACCGTTCTGGCGATATTTTTCCTTTCTCAACCGCAGTCCTTACGGCACATTGTGGCTCGTGTTTATGGGCGCAATTATTAAAGCGGCAATAAGGAACATAGTTTGTGAATTCAATATAACCATCGCTTAATTTTCTTGTGGTTAGCTTATCTAACACATAATCACGTACACCTGGCGAGTCTATAAGGTATCCACCCATCTCTAAGTCGTACAAGGTGGCGGTTGTGGTGGTGTGTTGTCCTTCTCCTGACTGGGAAATATCATTGACTAATAGCTTAATATTAGGCAGATAATGTTGGGCAATGGATGATTTACCTACACCTGAACGACCTACGAAGATATTGGTTTTATCTTGCATCAACTCGCTTAGTTCATCAATTCCTTCGCCATTCATGGCATTAATCGCAATAACTTTATAGCCTATGTCTCGATAATCTTGCAGTGCTTTCCAGTCTGCATCCGTTGCTTGTTTTTCTGCTAAGTCACTTTTATTGATGACGATAACAGCTTCGGCATTTAGCTGTTGTGCTGCAATTAAATAACGATCGACTAATTCCCATAGTGGTCTTGGTAGCCAGGCACTGGTGATAATAATTTGATCAATATTTGCTGCGATAGTTTTGGGCGTACCGCGATAGGTTTGGCGTGTTAGGGCATTTTTTCGGGGGAGGACTTTTACCACCGTTGCATTACCATGTTGGTTGCCCTGCCAGAGGACATAATCGCCACAGGCCGCATGATCAAGCTTTCTTTTGGTGGTACAACGAATGGGCTTTTCGCTCTCTCGCGATACTAATAAATCTGAGCCGAAACGTGTAATAACACGTCCCGTCTGCTTTTTTATATCCGCTTTGCTCAATTTGCTATTGCTCATATTATAAATGCTCTTTGCAAATAGCATGGTTGCTGAGTCAAAACATTATTAGGGCTAAGACAATAAGATCTCAAAGGATCATTTATCATTCTTAGTTTCCTTTGTTGTTTCCTTGGTTTTTTTATCATCAGGGAACTTATAATAGGCTTGGTTCAAATACGCTACCACATCCTCTATTTCATCATCAAATAGATTAGTACTTAGTTGTGCATCACATTTGCGTACTTGATCATCTAAAGCGGGCAAGGTTTTTACTTTGCGGTCTTTACGTGTAAACATTTCATCACTGCTATGACACTGCATACATTGAGATGCCTCGAACGTTGTTTTTCCTTTGGCTGCATCGCCCGCTGCAAAAGTAGTGCCTGCTACTAATAAGCCGCCGATGATAATGATTGTTTTGTTGATATTATTATTCATAGTTCATGCTTCACTTCAAAAAATAGTTAATTTAAGCCACCCGCCTTTTTCAAATGTGCTATACGTATTGAAGCTGGGGGATGAGAATCATAAAATGCAGAATATAATGGGTCTGGAGTTAAGGTTCCTGCATTCTTTCTATACAGACCAACCAAAGCGCTAATGAGTTCCTTTGCACTTGATTCTTTTGCTGCAAACTCATCTGCCTCAAACTCATGTTGACGTGACCACCATGACATAATCGGTCCGATAAAAAAGGTATAAACAGGTGCTACAAGCATAAACAATAATAACGCCATATAAGTTGACGGTTCCTCAACACCTAGTGCATGAAAGAAACTCTCTTGTTTCATTAAATAGGCAAGCACAGCAAAACCTGCTAGCGTCATTAACATCGACAAGATCATCCCCTTCATCACATGCTTACGTTTAAAATGCCCTAACTCATGCGCCAGCACCGCTTCGACCTCTGAGGGGGATAAATGCTTTAATAAGGTATCAAAAAAGACAATGCGTTTATTCTTTCCAAAGCCCGTAAAATAAGCATTGCCATGACTTGAACGACGCGAGCCATCCATCACAAAAACACCCTGCGAGTTAAAGCCCGTACGCTCTAACAACCCCGTGATTCGTGATAACACCTCGCCTTCTTCCAAAGGCTTAAACTTATTAAAAATAGGCGCAATAAATTTAGGATAAGCCCACATCATTAACAGTGAAAACAGTGTGATAGCAAGCCATGCATACAACCACCATAAGTCTCCTGCAAATTCCATTAGCCATAAAACCAATAAAATTAACGGTACACCAATCACTAGGGATAAAATCATGTTTTTAAGCAAATCAACAAAGAATGTTTTTAAAGTTAATTTATTAAAACCAAACTTTTCTTCAAGGACAAAATTCCGATAAAGGCTAGCGGGAATATCGATTAAACTTGAAATTAAGGTAAAACTCAGAATTAAAGCAACGCCAGTTGCCAAATCGCCCCAACCAAAAGACCTCAACCATTGATCCAACAGATTAAGTCCGCCTCCTAAAGTCCATAGTAGTAAAATAACAGAGCTTAAAACCAACTCTAAACGACCAAAACGTCCCTTTGCTACAGTATAATCAGCCGCTTTTTGATGCTCCTCTAACGTGACCTTGTCTGCAAACTCTTCGGGAACTGCGCCACGGTATTTTTTTACATTCGAGCTTTGACGAAATGACAGCCATAGCTGCATCGCAAGCGTAATAACGAAAGGTATAATAAAAATCCAAGTATATGTGTTCATATGATTTTGTTAAACTGATTTGTTTTTAATGAAAGTGCATCAGTATAAACCATGCGCCACACCATAACGACGGAAAATAATAATGAGTGATACAAAAATCAATAAAGACAACCTAATCTGGATTGATCTTGAAATGACAGGCTTAGACACCTTTAACGATGTCATTATCGAAATCGCCACCGTTGTTACCGACAAAGATTTAAACAAACTAGCAGAAGGCCCTGTTATCGCTATCCATCATCCCGATAGCGTGCTAGATGCAATGGACGAATGGAATACACAACATCACGGCAACTCAGGCTTAGTTGAGCGCATCAAAAAAAGCCAATACTCCACCCAACAAGCTGAAGCAGAAACCATTGAATTTTTACGTGAATATGTGCCAGAAGGCGCATCCCCCATGTGTGGAAACAGCATCTGCCAAGACCGTCGCTTTATGGCACGCCTAATGCCAAAGTTAGAAAACTACTTTCATTATCGTAACTTAGATGTGAGTACACTAAAAGAACTAGCCGCACGTTGGAAACCTGAAGTGTTAGACCAATTTGAGAAAAAAGGCGCGCATTTGGCATTGGATGATATTTTAGAGTCGATAGATGAGTTGCGGTTTTATCGTAAAGCGATTTTATCGATTTAGATTTTATGTATTAAAACTAAGTAAAAAGCTAAAGCTTTCATTTCAGAAGAGGAGTGAAAGCTTTAGCTTTTAAATCACTTCTCAGTTAAAAATTATCATAAATATCACTAGCCAACTGATACTCTGGATAAAATCTAAATTGCTTAACCATCGCCTCTCGACCTAATTTTCACCAATCTAT